>NZ_JBQSWV010000014.1:0-80971 GCF_052377495.1 Corynebacterium sp. AOP36-E1-14 | reverse complement strand
CCGCGCTCATGAGTACTGAGCTCCCCACGCGCACGGCGGTCAACCTGACCGATGACCTCCCTGTCAGATTGCCACTACGTACATACACGCGATCAATGACAGGCTGCGCCGCGAAGGGCACTATGCGCGGCCTTACGGGACAGATTACAGCGCGGCGTATAGCAGGCGCTACGGGGTGGCAGTGTGCGCCGCCATACGGGCGGGCTACGGGCTGCCTGATGCGCGGCCTGACGGGGATGGCTACGGGGCCGCTGCGGGCTTGTGGGAGCCGGGAGCACTGCTGTGGCCACAGCGCAGCTGTGCGGGCCGCTGCGGGCTTGTGGGAGCCGGGAGCACTGCTGGGGCCACAGCGAGCTACAGCGCTGCCCACAGCCCGGCATCCACGCGGCCTACATCCACCGCTGCCCTGCATCCACGCGGCTGTCATGACCACCAGAAGCGGTTTTGCTTGGCTTCTACGCAGCTCATACATCGCTGCTCACCCTCTACGCGCCCCCCCAGGCCTCCGGGGCGGGTAAAAACACCCTCTGAACTGCGCCGGGGCGGTTTATGGGCGACCCCGGGGCGGTTTGTGGGCGGTAAAAACACCCTCCGACCTGCGCCGGGGCGGTTTGTGGGCGGGTTTTGGAGGCCCGCAAACGTAAACACGCAGCCTTTTGTGAGGCAAGCCATCTACCAGGAAGAATAAAGAGAGTTACCTGGTGAGAACAGTTTATACTATATAAGCGTAATTTTACTTTCATATATAAAACTACTATCCCTGTATACGCGTCTGTTCCTCCCAGCCGCGTTCTCTAGCAGTTCTCTGGCACTTCACGCCGAGCACAGCCACTCACACGCGGCGTTTCCCCTGTTCATTGAGCTGGAGACGAGACTTGAACTCGCAACCTACGGTTTACAAGACCGTTGCGCTACCAATTGCGCCACTCCAGCGGAAACCGACGGCGCCTGGCCCCGTCCTCGGCGTCTCCACCGGGTTTCAGCCGACGACTCTATCAGCAGCGCAGCCACCCGATCGAATCCGGATCCTCTACCGTAGAGTGTGCCCGGTAGGAGACGTCGACCACGGCAGACAGTGAGGAAGAGGGGTGCCGAGTGAACGGTGAGAACCCGACCGGGAACGACTCGGGCAGCAGCGCCGGCAGCAAGGGCCTCACCGCGGTGAGGAACAAGGTCTCGGCGATGCTGTTCAGCGGGAACCGGTCCACGATCGACACGATCCGCACCGCACCGCCGCCCTCCCCGCTGGCCCCGGTCAACCTCACCGACTCCGCCCAGGTCCACCTGGTGATGGACACCGCCGCACGCATCGGCGACCTGCTGCTGTCCGCAGGCACCGGCAACACCGATGCCAAGGCCCAGGTCAAGGCCGTCACCTCGGCCTACGGCCTGTACGGCTGCCACGTGGACATCACCCTGAACACCATCACGATCTACTCGCCGTCCACGGACAACACCACGCCGATGAGCTGCTTCCGGGTGGTGCACGCGCTCAACAGCGACTTCTCCCGACTCACCGAGGTCGACCGGCTGATCCGCTCGATCGTCAACGGCGCCACCGAGCTCGAACTGACCCGCAAGATCCTCACCGACATCGAGACCAGTCCCCCGCCCTACCGCATCCGCTGGGCCACCCTGGCCTGGGGCGGCTTCGCCGGCGCGGTGGCCCTGATGCTCGGCGGTGAGCCGCTCGTTGCCCTGATCGCCACGATCACCTCGATCATCATCATGGCCACGAACGTGTGGCTGGCGTCGAAGTCGCTTCCGTTGTTCTTCCAGAACCTCACCGGCGGCATCATCGCCACGATCCCGGCCGCGCTCACCTTCAGCTTCGCCCGGGCGTTGAACCACTACCTGTCGCCGTCGTTGGTGATCGCCTCGTGCATCGTCGCCATGCTCGCCGGGTTGACCCTGGTCCAGGCCCTGCAGGACGGGGTCACCGGAGCGCCGGTGACGTCCTCGGCACGGTTCTTCGAGACGGTGCTGATGACCGGCGGCATCATCTCCGGCATCGCCATGGGCCTGATGCTGACGAGCCGGCTGGGGGTCACCCTGCCGCCGATCGACACCTCCAGCACGCAGGGCACCTTCGGCGGTGCCGCGGTGCAGATCCTCGGCGGCGTCGGGGCCGCGCTGTTCTTCGCCATCGCGTCCTTCTGTGAACGACGTGCCCTGATCGTGGCCACGCTCACCGCGTTGGTGTCCTACTCGCTCTACCGGTTCCTGCAGGTGCAGCTCAGCACCGGCGACGTCACCGCCGCGGGCATCACCGCCACCTTCGTCGGCCTGGCCGGTGGTCTGCTGTCCCGCCGCTACCTCATCCCCCCGCAGATCACCGCCATCGTGGGCATCACCCCGCTGCTGCCCGGCCTGGCCCTGTACCGCGGCATGTACTCCATGCTCACCGACCAGTTCGTGGTCGGCATCTCGAACCTGGGTATCGCCCTGGCCACCGCCACCGCGTTGGCCGCCGGCGTGGTCCTCGGCGAGTGGGTGGCGCGTCGGCTGCGTCGTCCCCGCATCCTGTACCGCTACAACGACCTGCGGCGTCCCCCGGCACGCCGTTCCCGGGGACGACGCCCCGGCGGTTCGGCGACCCCGCCGGTGCACTGGGGCGTCCTGCGCCAGCGGCGCCGCGGCACCCCCTGGCTGCCGGACCCCACCCGCTCGCATCAGCGGAAGAAGGACCGGGAAAGTGCGCCGGACGGTCAGGGGAGTTAGACTGAAGGCTTACGGGTCTCAGGCCGAACATCGTCATGCAAGGGAGCAATAAGTGCCGCCGAAGGTCAGCGACAACCACACCACCAGCGCAGAGTCCCTGCACACCGTGGAGGAGGAGACCGCCAAGGCCGCGCAGCGCATCGTCGCCACCTACGCCGACGACTTCCTCGACGCCGCCACGCTGATGTGCATGCTCCGCGTGGAACCGGAGGGCCTCATCCACCGCAAGGTGGCCGCGGACGCCGCCGCCGAGGAGGAGGCCAAGAACCCCAAGGCCGCCAAGAAGACCACGGCGAAGAAGACGGCCAAGAAGGCTCCCGCGAAGAAGGCGACCAAGACCACCGCCAAGAAGACCACGGCGAAGAAGGCGGCCACCTCCACCACCGCGAAGAAGGATTCCGGCGAGTAGTCTGTAGGTCACAGACATCCGAGAAGACCGACCCGCGACCCAAGGGGAGACCACGCCGTGACTGCCGGAGATGACAGCACCACCGACACTGGGATCGACACGGGGAGCGACATGGTCGTGGTCGCCAACCGGCTGCCCGTCGACCGCTCCGTGGACCGCGACGGCAACGTCACCTGGTCCCCCAGCCCCGGCGGTCTGGTGACCGCCCTGCGTCCGGTGCTGGAGTCCAGTCAGGGCAGCTGGGTCGGTTGGCCCGGCGCCACCGCGGACTCCCCCGACGAGGAGATCGTCGCCGCCGACCTCCCGGAGATGGACGGCGGGATCACCCTGTCCCCGGTCAACATCTCCACCGAGGAGTTCCAGACCTACTACGAGGGGTTCTCCAACGACACCCTCTGGCCGCTGTACCACGACCTGATCGTGCACCCGGAGTTCCACCGCTCCTGGTGGCGCGCCTACCGCACGGTCAACGAGCGTTTCGCCCGGGCCGCCGCGGACGCCGCCGCCCCCGGTGCCACGGTGTGGGTGCAGGACTACCAGCTCCACCTCGTGCCCGGCATGCTGCGTGAGATGCGCCCGGACCTGAAGATCGGTTTCTTCCTGCACATCCCCTTCCCCTCCCCGGAGCTGTTCCGTCAGCTCCCGTGGCGTTGGGACGTGCTGATGGGCACCCTGGGCGCCGACCTCATCGGCCTGCACACCCCGGACTCGGCCTGGAACTTCCTGTACACGCTGCGCGCGCTCGGCGGCGACGTGACGTTCAGCAAGGTCGGCGAGGGCGACGCCTGCGGAGCCGACGGCGAGGGCACGTTCACCGACGACGGTGCCGCGGGCACCGACGAGTCCGGCGTCTCCTACATCCGCGGGGCCCGGCTGCCGCGCAGGGACGCCGTGGCCGGCACCGTGCGCACCGCCGACGGACGTGAGGTGAAGGTGGGGGTCTTCCCCATCTCGATCGACACCGAGGGGGTGCAGGCCAAGGCCACCGCCCCGGAGACGGTCTCGGCGGCCACGGCGCTGCGCCGCCGCGTCGGCTCACCGAAGATCCTGCTCGCCGGCGTGGACCGCCTGGACTACACCAAGGGCATCCACCAGCGACTCAAGGCACTGGAACAGCTGCTCAGCCAGGGCCTGCTGAACCCGGACGAGGTCTGCCTGATCCAGGTCGCCACCCCGTCGCGCGAACGCCTCGACTCCTACGCCCGCACCCGTGAGGACGTGGAACGCACGGTCTCCCGGATCAACGGCGCCTACGGCAGCCTGGGCCACACGGTGGTGCACTACTCCCACGCGAGCATGCCCTTCGCCCAGCTGGTGTCGTTGTACGCCGCGGCGGACGTGATGCTGGTGACCGCCCTGAAGGACGGCATGAACCTGGTCGCCAAGGAGTACGTCGCCAGCCACTCCGACGGCTCCGGCGCCCTGGTGCTCAGTGAGTTCACCGGTGCCGCCACCCAGCTGCCGAACGCCTACCTGTGCAACCCCTACGACGTGGAGTCGACTGCGGCGGCGATCATGAAGGCCATCGACTCCCCCGACGAGGACAAGCAGGCCCGGATGGCGGAGATGTGGGAGGAGGTGCGCACCCACGACGTGCACGGGTGGGCGCGCCGCTTCCTCGCGGTGCTGGATCCGGAGGTGCTCGACACCGACGCCGCCGACACCGCCGCCGACGCAGGGGCGGACGGCGAGTGACCCGGCAGCACCCCCGCAGCGTCCTGCACCCGACCGCACGCACCCGCCGACGCACCGCCTTCGGCGGGGTCGTTCTCGCCGGTGGGCTCCTGCTCACCGCGTGCGGCTCCGACATCCCCGGCGAACTCGCCGACGTGCGCTGGCAGGTCGGACGCATCGAGGACGCCGGCCTCGCCGACTCCGGTACGGCCGTGTCGTCCAGCCTGTCGCAGACCGACCAGGCGCGCACCTGGCTGGCCCTCGGCGGCAGCACCGTGACCGGCGGAGCGGGCTGCATGGCGATCAGCGGCGACGTGGAATGGCTCGACAACGACCGCGTCCGGTTCCCCGGGCTCAGCGCCCGCGACATCAGCGGCGAATCCGAGGGCACCCAGTGCCTGCCGAACGACCGTGAACTCGCCGAACGGCTCGTCGCCGTTCTCGGCGAAGGCGACGGGGCCACCGAGTCCACCGAGTCCACCGAGTCCACCGACGCTGAAACCACGGAGCCCTCCGAGTCTGCCGAGCCCTCCGAGACCGCCGACACCGACGACGAGGCAGGCGACACCGACGAGGTGCCCACGCTGCGCTGGGAGACCCCCGGCGAGGACGAGCTGCGGCTGACCCGCGCGGACGACTCCCCGTCGGCGTGGCAGACGGGACGCTTCGTGGAGTTCCTCGCCACACCGTGATTCCGGTGCCGCTACGCTGGGGGCCATGACCGACGCCACCACCCTCCCCGCCGTCTCCACCGACGACATCCAGTACCTCGCCGAAGTACCGCACCTGCTCGTCGCCCTGGACTTCGACGGCACCCTCTCCGGCTTCTCCACCGACCCGCTGGCGGTGCGCATGGTCCCCGGCGCCCGTGCCACCATCGACCGGCTCGCCGGGTGCGCCGGCACCACCGTGATGCTGCTGTCCGGACGCAACCTCGAGGTCCTCGAACCCGTCGCCGAGGCCACCGCCATCGCGCACCCCGGTCCCGGGGACATCCTTCTGGTGGGCAGTCACGGTGCCGAACCCGCCGACGCCACCAGCTCCGGTCTCGACGACGACCAGCGCGAGCTGCTCGACACACTGTCGGCGATGGCCCAGGAGTACGCCGACCGCGACGCCGGGATGTGGGTCGAGCACAAGCCCTTCGCCGTGGGTCTGCACATCCGTGGCGCCTCCGACGAACGCACGGGGCTGACCGCCTACGAGGAGTTCCGCCTGGCCGCCCAGAAACTCGAGGGGGTGACCGTGACCCCGGGCAAGAGCATCGTGGAGGTCTCGGTCTCCCCGGTGACGAAGGGCAGCTACCTCTCGGCGTTCATCGACCGCACCGAACCCGACGCCGTGGTGTTCGCCGGCGACGACGTCACCGACGAGACCGCCCTGAGCGTCCTCGACCAGCAGGGGCTGGCGACGGACGGGGACGGCGTGCCGGCGCGTCCTGACCTCGGTATCCGTGTCGGCGACGGGGACACCGCGGCACACCGGCGCCTGGCCGACCCCGTCGCGGTGGCCGACGTGCTCGCCCGGCTGGCCGAGGCGCGCCTGCTGCGCCAGGGAGACCGTGACGGCGGTGTGGTGGACGCCGCATCGGTGGCCGCGGTCAGCGAGCTGCGGGAGGACCGATAGTCCTGCCCGGAAGGAAGCGTGTCGGCAGGATGATGCGCTGCTCGGGCTCCGCCCAGGCCATCGTCGGCTGCCGGCGGGTCGGTTCGGAGTTGCGTCCGATCAGGGCGGCCAGGACGTTTCCGCTGGTGAAACCCTTCTCGCGGTTGGGCTGCTCCACGGTGGCCAGGCCGCGGTCACGGGCGCGGGCGATGCCGTCGAAACCCACCACGGAGAGATCGCCGGGCACGTCGATGCCGTTGTCCTCGGCGTAGTCGAGCACGCCGAGCGCCTGACTGTCGGTCGTGCAGATCACCGCGGTGAGGTCCGGGTGGTTCTCCAGGAGTTCCGCGGCGGCGCTGCGGGCGGTGTCGGGGTTGTTGAGGTGGCGTTCGATCACCGGCACGTCCGACCGGTCCACCCCGGCCTCCTCGAGCACGGCCAGTGCGCCGAGCACACGGCCCTTCTGCACGTGCATCTGCGCGTCCGCCAGGCGTCCGGCACTGACCGGGCCGTTGTTGGGCCGGCGGTCCAGACGGATGCACAACACGCCGATGCGACGGTGCCCGGCGTCCACCAGCGCCCGGGCGGCCGGACGGATCGACTCCCGGTCGTCGATGCCCACGAAGTTCACCCCGTGGTCGTCGGCCGGCTGGTCGCAGATCACCGTCGGCACGTTGCGGTTGGTCACCGAGGCGAGGAAGGGGTCGTCCGCGGCGACGGAGTAGACGATGAAGCCGTCCACCACGGCCTGGTTCACCAGGGCGGCGGGCCGGTCCTCCTCCGCGGTCTCCGCCCCGGCGGGGATCAGCAGCATGGAGGTGTCCATGCCCACACACGCCTCGGACACCCCGGACATGAACTCCAGGGAGGCCTGGTCCTCGAAGGCGTAGGTCATGTCGTCGGTGAGCAGCACGCCGATCGCCCCGGCCCGGCGCGTACGCAGCGAGCGCGCCGTGGGGTCCGGCCCGGAGTAGCCCATGCGCTCGGCGGTGCGCATGATGCGTTCGCGGAGGTCGACCGAGAGCTGTTCGGGACGGTTGTAGGCGTTGGACACCGTGGTCCGGGAGACACCCAGTTCCGCGGCGATGGAGGCGAGTGTCCCCCGTCGTCCCTGACGGGCCTGGTTGCTGGAGCGATTCACGTCGACCATGGTATCCGACCTGCCCCGCTGTGACCCTGGTTACCCTAATTGGCAATCGTTCCCAACAAGGATTAGAGTCGGCCCCATGCCCAGACGCCGCCCCACCCCCCGCACCGTCACCGCCCTGACACTGGCCGCAGCCACGTCGCTCACCCTGGGGCTCACCGCCTGCTCGGGTGCGGACAGCGCGTCCGCCGACAACGGCGGGATCCGCATCGTCGCGTCCACCTCGACGTGGGGCGACATCGCCCAGCAGGTCGTCGACGACGCTGCCGCCGACCCTGCCGACGGGGACACGTCCGACATCACCGTGGACACGATCCTCTCGGGCACCGACGACGACCCGCACGAGTACGAGGCCACCGCCCGCGACATCGCCACCATCCGCGACGCCGACATCGTGGTCGGCAACGGCGCCGGCTACGACAACTGGCTCACCGACAACGCCGGCGACGACTCCGAGGTCATCACCGCCGCCCCCCTCGGCGAGGACCACGACCACGACGAGCACACGCAGGACGCTACGGCGTCCGACGACGCGGACGCCGATGCGTCCGACGCGTCCGACGACGGTCACGACCATGGCAGCGGCATCCTCGAGGGCGAGGACAACCCGCACGTCTGGTTCGACATGGACCTCGTCGCCGACTTCGCCGACGACCTGGCCGCCCACCTGAATGACCTCGACGAGAGCTTCCCCGCCGAGGCCACCGGCGTGCGCGAGATGACCGACGAGTTCACCACCCGCATCGCCGAGCTGCCGCACGCCCACGTGGTGCTCACCGAACCGGTCGCCGGACTGCTGCTCAAGGGGTCCGAGATCCACGACGTCACCCCCGAGAGCTTCGCCCGGACCGTCCTGAACGAGGGCGAGCCCTCCGTCGCCGACCTGGCCGCGACACGTGACCTCGTCGCCGACGGCGAGGCGGACGCACTGATCACCAACACACAGTCGGAGAGCCAGGCGTCCCGCCAGCTCACCGACGCCGCCGAGGACAACGACGTCCCGGTCGTCAACGTCACCGAGACCCCCGGCACCAGCGGGGGCAGCCAGCAGGACTACGCCGACTACGTCGACGCCGTCATCACCGACCTCGAGGATGCGCTCAGCTAGATGTCCGCCCTGACCTTCACCGGTGCCAGCGTCGACCCGTTGTGGCACGACCTGGACCTGACCGTCGAGCCCGGGGAGTTCCTCACCGTGCTCGGCCCCAACGGGGTGGGCAAGTCCACCCTGCTCAACGCGGTGCTCGGCACCCGCGCCCTGACCTCCGGCAGCGTCAACGCCCCGGAGCGGGTCGGGTTCATCCCGCAGCAGCGCATGTTCGACGCCGACCTGCCGATCCGGGTCCGCGACCTCGTCGGGCTCTCGATCGAGCACGGGGTGATGTCGCGCCGACGCCCCCACCGCGCCACCATCGACGCCGCCCTCGCCGAGGTCGGTGCGTCCGGCCTGGCGGACCGTCGGGTGGGCACGCTGTCCGGCGGGCAGCAGCAGCTCGTCCGCCAGGCCCAGGCCATGGCCACCGACCCGCAACTGCTGCTGTGCGACGAACCGCTGCTCAGCCTCGACCTCTCGGCCCAACGCTCCGCCGTCGACCTGCTCGACCGGCGACGACGGGAACACGGCACCGCCGTCGTCTTCGTCACCCACAGCATCAACCCGGTGCTCGGCGTGACCGACCGCATCCTCTACCTCGGGCCCGACGGACACGTCACGGGTGCCGTGGACGAGGTCATGACCGGCCCGGTGCTCTCCCGCCTCTACGGCACGCACGTCGACGTCGCCGAGGTCAACGGACGGATGGTGGTCGTGTGAGTACCTGGGACCTGCTGCAGGTCGACTTCGTCCAGAACGCCCTGCTCGCCTCGCTGCTGCTCGGACTGGTGTCCGGTGCACTGGCACCGCTGATCGTGATGCGCCGCATGAGCTTCGCCGCCCACGCCACCGGCGAGCTCGCTCTGATGGGAGCCGCCGCGGCCCTGCTGTTCGGCGTGAGCGTGACCACCGGCGCGGTCCTCGGTGCCGTGCTGGCCGCCGTGGTCCTGGCGTTGCTGGGGCTGAAGGAGCAGGACGCCACCGTCGGTGTGGTCCTCGCCTTCGGCATGGGCCTGTCCGTGCTGTTCATCTACCTGTACCCCGGGCGCACCTCCGAGGCCTACGCCCTGCTCACCGGGCAGATCGTGGGGGTCTCCGGCGCCTCACTGGGTATCCTGGCGTTGATGTCGGTGCTGGTGGCCGCGGCCGTCGCGGTGCTGTGGCGTCCCCTGCTGTTCGCCACGGTGGACCCGGTGATGGCCGCGGCCTCCGGTGTGCCGGTGAAGCTGCTGGCCGCCGCCTTCGCCGTGCTCATCGGCATCGTCGCCTCCCAGGGCGTGCAGATCGTGGGCGCGCTGCTGCTGCTCGCTCTGCTGATCACCCCGGGTGCCGCGGCGGTGCGGGTGACCTCGAACCCCCTGCTGGCGGTCGTGCTGTCCGCGATCTTCGCCACCACGGCCTCGGCCGGCGGGCTGGTGCTGTCGCTGGCGCCGGGGCTGCCGGTGAGCCCCTTCGTGACCACGATCAGCTTCGTGATCTACCTGGCGTGCCGGACCATCGGGTGGGCCCGGGGCCGGCGGGCCGTCCGCGACGAGACCGCGCGCAAGGGATCCGCCGTGGGTGCCGTACCGGGCTCCACCGGGGAGGTCGCCGACCCCCACCATGCGGCACCCTGAGCCCTCAGGTCGCTTTCGGGGCTCCTGGACGACCTGAGGGGTCAAGGTGGGAACACCTTGACCCCTCACGCCCCGGAGCTAACCGGAATGAACCGAGCTACCCGACCCGGCGCTGGCGGGCGAACTCGCTGAGCACCACACCGGCGGCGACGGAGGCGTTGAGCGACTCCACCCGTCCGGCCATCGGGATCGAGAGGATGTCGTCGCAGGTCTCCCCCACCAGACGCGACAGTCCCTTGCCCTCGGAACCGACCACGACCACGACCGGGGTCGTCCCGTCGTAGGTGTCGAGCGTGTGCTTGCCGCCGGCGTCCAGGCCCACGACCTGGTAGCCGGACTGCTGGAGCTGCTTCAGCGAGCGCACCAGGTTCGTCGCCCGGGCCACGGGCAGACGTGCGGCGGTACCGGCGGACGTGCGCCACGCCACCGCGGTCACCGACGCCGACCGGCGCTCCGGGATGACCACACCGTGGCCACCGAAGGCGGCGACCGAGCGGATGACCGCACCCAGGTTGCGCGGGTCGGTGATGTTGTCGAGCACCACGATCATGCCGGGACGCCCGGAGGTCTGCGCGGCCTCGATGAGGTCCTCGACCTCGGCGTACTTGTACGGCGGCACCTGCAGCCCGATGCCCTGGTGCATGCCGTTTCCGGTCATGCGGTCCAGTTCGTCGCGGCTGACCTCGAGCACGGCGATGCCACGCTCGGCACAGGTGTGCACCGCCTCGGAGAGGCGGTCGTCGTTGCCGGTGCCCACGGCGACGTACAGGGCGGTCGCCGGTGCGTCCGCCCGCAGGCACTCGATCACCGGGTTACGTCCGACGACGAGCTCCGGCTGGTCGTCGGCGTCCCTGGGGCGCTGACGCCCGGAGTCGTGCCGTTCCTTGGTCTTCTTCGCCTTGTACTTCGCGTGGTAGACGCGGTCCTCGGCCTTGGGGGTGGGCCCCTTGCCGGCGAGTCCCCGTCGCCTGGTGCCGCCCGAGCCCTTGTCGGAGCCCTTGCGCGCCGTCTTCCGTACCGCGCCGCGGCGCTTGTCGTTTCCTGCCATGGCGACCAGACTACCCCGCGCGTTCCCCCTGTTCACAACGCCGTGTCCGCACGGTATCCTCTGCTGGTTATGACCCCTCCGGATCCCGTGGGCACGAGCCTGTCCCGTACCGAACGTCTCGACGCCCTGCCGGTGACCCGCAGGCACGTGAAACTGCTGGGCGGGTCCGGCATCGGGTGGGCGTTGGACGCGATGGACGTGGGCCTGATCGGCTTCATCATGGCCGCCCTGACCACGCACTGGGGGCTGAGCCACACGGAGACCTCGTGGCTGGCGTCCGCCGGCTTCATCGGCATGGCCTTAGGCGCGACCTTCGGTGGGCTGCTCGCCGACCGCTTCGGCCGACGCAACGTCTTCGCCGCCACCCTGCTGGTCTACGGGCTGGCGACCGGGGCGTCCGCCCTGGCCGGTGGCCTGGCGGTGCTCATCGCGTTACGCGTGGTGGTGGGCCTGGGGCTGGGCGCGGAGCTGCCGGTGGCGTCCACCCTGGTCTCCGAGTTCGCGCCGCGCAGGGTCCGGGGACGCATGGTCGTGGTGCTGGAGGCGTTCTGGGCCGTGGGCTGGCTGGCCGCCGCGGTGATCGGCGCGTTCATCATCGCGTTGAGCGACAACGGGTGGCGGTGGGCGCTGGCGCTCGGCATGGTGCCGGCGTTCTACGCCCTGTACGTGCGCATGTCGCTGCCGGAGTCCGTGCGCTTCCTGGAGTCGAAGGGCCGCCACGAGGAGGCCGAGCGGATCGTCGTCGGCTTCGAGGAGTCCGAGCCGGCCAAGTTCAGCCTGCGTACGCAGGGCGAACAGGCGCAGGACGCACCGGACGCCGCAGGCGGCGCGGCTGGCGCCGGGGCGTCCGACGCCTCCGACGCCTCCGACGCCGCAGCGTCCGGCATCTGGTCGCCGGCGCTGCGCTCACGCACCACCGCGCTGTGGACGATCTGGTTCTGCATCAACCTGAGCTACTACGGCGCGTTCACCTGGATCCCGTCGATCCTGGTGGACCAGGGCTACACGCTGGTGAAGTCCTTCACCTTCACCCTGGTCATCACGCTGGCGCAGCTGCCGGGGTACGCGGTGTCGGCCTTCCTCATCGAACGTTGGGGGCGCAGGACGACACTGGCCGCGTTCCTCGCCGGCTCGGCCGTGGCCGCGGGGCTCTACGGTTTCGCCGGGGTGGAGTGGCAGATCATCGCCGCGGGTTGTCTGCTGTCGTTCTTCAACCTGGGTGCGTGGGGTGCGCTGTACGCCATCGGGCCGGAGCTCTACCCCACCACCATGAGAGCGAGAGGCACTGGTGCGGCGACCGGCTTCGGACGGCTCGCCTCGATCCTCGCCCCGCTGATCGTGCCGCCGCTGCTGGTCTTCGGTGGGATGCCGGTACTGTTCGCCCTGTTCGGGGTGGCCTTCGCGGTGGCGGCCGTGGCCGCGCTCGCGCTGCCGGAACTCAAGGGCACACGGCTGATGGAGCGGTAGGCGCGCCTCTTCCCCGGAGCGAATGTACGAACCCAAGCCGATTCGGTCACCGCGAGTGTCCTGGGAGAACCGAATCGGATTGGGAACTGACGCGAGACAACGGAGCGGACGCCGCGCGGGCCCGTGCCCTGCTTACTACCCCAGCGACCAGGTCGCCCCGTCGGCGGTGTCGGTGACGGCCACGCCGGCGGCCTTCAGCCGGTCGCGCACCTCGTCGGCGGTCGCGTAGTCCTTCTCCGCCTTCGCCGAGGCACGCCGTTCCAGCTCCGCCTTCACCAGGACGTCCAACGCCACCGTCGCCGCGTCCGACGAACCGGCGCCGATCCCCTGGCCACGGCCCTGGGCGGTGGGCCCGGACCACGTCGCCGACAGCGGGTCCACACCCAGCACACCGACCATCGCGCGCACGGCGCCGGCAATCTCGGCGAGCTGTGCACGGTCGCCGGACTCCAGGGCCTTGTTGCCCGCCCGTACCGCGTCGTGGACGACGGCGAGCGCCTGCGGGACGGCCAGGTCGTCGTCCAACGCCTCCTCGAACGCCGGCAGCCAGGTGCCGGTCTCCACCGTGCCGAGGACCTCGACCGCGCGGGTCAGGAACTTCTCGATACGTCGGAAACCGGCGGCGGCCTCCTGCAACGCGGACTCGGAGTACTCCAGCATGGAGCGGTAGTGCGCCGAGCCGAGGTAGTAGCGCAGCTCGATCGGACGCACCAGGGTGAGGATGTTCGGCACCGAGAGCACGTTGCCCAGCGACTTCGACATCTTCTCGCCCGACATCGTCACCCACCCGTTGTGCATCCACAGGTTGGCGAACTCGTCGCCCGCGGCATGCGCCTGGGCGGCCTCGTTCTCGTGGTGCGGGAACTGCAGGTCCATGCCGCCGGCGTGGATGTCGAACCGCGCGCCGAGGTACTTGCGCGACATCGCCGAGCACTCGATGTGCCAGCCGGGGCGCCCGAAGCCCCACGGGGTGTCCCACCCGGGCTCGCCGGGTTTCGCGGCCTTCCACATGGCGAAATCGCGCGGGTCCTCCTTGCCCGGTGCGGCGTCCTCCCCCTGGTCGAGCTCGTCGAGCTTCTGGTGGGACAGGAAGCCGTACCCGGGCACCTGCGCGGTGCGGCAGTACACCGAGCCGTCCTCACTGGCGTAGGCCATCCCGGCGTCGATGATGCGCTGGATGTAGGCGATCATCTCCGGGACATGCCCGGTCGCGCGGGGTTCGACGGACGGGGCGGCCACGCCGAGCAGGTCGTAGGCGCGGGTGAACTCGCGCTCGTGGGTGGCGGCCCACTCCCACCAGGGCCGACCGTTCTCGGCGGACTTGCTGAGGATCTTGTCGTCGATGTCTGTAACATTGCGCACGAACGCAACGTCCAGCCCCTTGGCCTCGAGCCAGTTGCGCAGGACGTCGAATGCCACGCCGGAGCGCACATGACCGATGTGCGGGACGGACTGCACGGTCGCACCACACAGGTACACCGAGGCATGCCCCTCCTGCAGCGGAACGAAGTCGTGGAGTTCACGGGTCGCGGTGTCGAAGAATCGCAGAGTCACAACAGACAGTCTAGACGGGAGAGGCCCCATGAAACTTGCGACGGTCCGGATCGACGGTTCGCGATGCACCATCCAGGTCGACGGGGTCGACGACGCACCGAACGGGGGTGGGGTGACCGGACGCATCGTGGACCGCCGCGGGCTCGGCGCACTGCTCACCGGCAGCGCCACGGGCAGTTCCTCCGGCATCCGCGGCGCGGTGGAGGCCGGACTGCGCCGCGACGGCGACGAGGTCACCGTGCCCTTCGCCGACCTGCTGCCGGTGGTCCCCTCTCCGTCGAAGATCTTCTGCGTGGGCCTGAACTACCGCGAGCACATCGAGGAGATGGGCCACCCCATCCCCGACCACCCGACCCTGTTCGTGAAGTACCCCTCGGCGCTGACCGCACCGTATGCCGAGGTGACCGTGCCGGAAGGCATGACGGAAAAGGCCGACTACGAGGGTGAGCTCGCCGTGGTCATCGGCTCGCGGCTGCCCGGTGCCCAGGGCGGGGCGACCGCGGCGGAGGCCCGCGCCGCGATCGGCGGCTACGCGGTGATGAACGACTTCTCCCAGCGCGACTGGCAGTACCGCACCCAGCAGTGGCTGCAGGGCAAGAACCTGGACCGCTCCTCCGCCTTCGGCCCGTGGCTGACCGTCGCCGACGACTACGACCCGGTGGCCGAGGGCGCGGTGCTGCGCACCTGGGTCAACGGTGACCTGCGCCAGGAACACTCCACCGCCGACCTGGTGTTCCCCCCGGTGGACCTGGTGCGCTACATCTCCAACTTCGCCACGTTGGAGCCCGGCGACGTGATCGTCACGGGCACACCCGAGGGCGTGGGTGCAGGTTCCGGACGGTTCCTGGCCGACGGGGACGTGGTGCGCATCGAGGTCGACGGGCTCGGCGCGGTGGAGTCCACCATCCGGATGTGATCTGGCGCCCGGGGGTCCCCGGACGGGCCCCCTGCGTCCGGACGCTTTGATAGGGTCGGCTCAGTACACTTACGCCGCCCAACACGTTTCGGAGAGCCCCCATGTCCCTTCGCACCACCCGTTCGCTGCGGGGTGCGGCCGCCCTGGCCGCCGCAGCCTCCCTCGCCCTCGGCGTCACGGCCTGCTCCGACGACTCCGACAGCTCTGACAGCTCGAGCAGCTCCGACGCCAGCGCCACAGACAGCGCAGATGAGGCGGAGGATTCAGGCGCCTCGGACGGCCCGCTGACCGTGGACAAGGCCGACGATCTCTCCGACGGCGACACGGTCACCGTCACCCTGGAGGGTCTCGACACCGCCAACAGCTACTACGTGGCCGTCGGCACCACCGACGGTGCCAGCGCCGACCCGGGCACCTACGCGGGCTCCATGGAGGAGTGGGCACGGGTGGTCCCCGAGGGCGAGGAGGGCGGCACCGCCACCTACGACGCCGAAGGCAACGCCGAGTTCGACCTCACGGTCCAGGCCACCAACGAGGACGGCTCCGTGGACTGCACCACGGACTCCTGCTCGCTGAAGCTGATCACCGACCACTCCTCGCAGCCGCCCTTCGAGGACGTCGCCGCGGTCCCGGTGACCTTCGCGAGCTAATCCGCGAACTAAGCCGCGAACTACTCCCCGGGGACCAGCAGCCCACCCTCGTAGGCGAGGATCACCAGCTGGGCCCGGTCGTGGGCGTGGATCTTGGTCATGATCCGGTTCACGTGGGTCTTCGCCGTGTGCGGGGAGATGAAGAACTCCTCGGCGATCTGCTGGTTCGACAACCCCCTGCCCACCAGCTGCAGCACCTCACGCTCGCGCTCGGTCAGCAGCCCCAGGCGTCCGGCGGCCTCCTCGGAGACCGCGGGACGCGGTTCCGGGGACTGGACGTAGCGGGCGATCAGGCTGCGTGTCGCCGTGGGCGACAACAACGCGTCCCCGTCCGCCACCGAGTGCACCGCGCGGATGATCTCGTCGGGTTCGGCACCCTTGCCGATGAAGCCGCTGGCCCCCGCGCGCAGGGCGGCGACCACGTACTCGTCCTCCTCGAAGGTCGTGAGGATCAGCACGCGGCTGTCGGCGTTGCCCGGCTCCGAGCAGATCCGCCCGGTGGCCTCGATGCCGTCGAGGCGGGGCATGCGGATGTCCATCAGCACCACGTCCGGGTGCAGTTCGGCGGTCATGGACACCGCCTCCAGACCGTCGGACGCGGCACCGACCACCTCGGTGTCCGGTGCGCTGGACAGGATGTCGACGACGGCCTGACGGATCAGGACCTGGTCGTCGACGACGAGCACGGTGGTCACGGATGTTCCTCCCGGGGAAGTGGTAGTTCGGCGGTGAGCGTGAATGTCCCGTCCGATTCTACGGCGGTGACCGCCCCGCCCACGGCGGCCACACGCTCGCGCAGCCCGGTGAGGCCCAGGAACCCGTGCGGGGCGTCCGGCTGGTTGCGTCCGTCCTCGGAGACCGGGTTGCTGACCCGCACCGACACCACGCGACGGTCCTGGACGCTCGCGATGCTGGTCGCAAGCTCGGCGGTGTTGCCCGAACCGTGCTTGTGCGCGTTGGTCAGGCCCTCCTGCACCACGCGGTAGACCACCCGTCCGGTGGTGTCGTCGAGTCCGGCCAGGTCGCCGTCGGTGGAGCGGTGCACCGTGAGCCCCGCCCCGGCGATGGAGGCGACCAGGTCGTCCAGGTCCGCCACACCCGGCTGCGGGAGCTGGACGGACCCGCCGCCGGTGTCCCCTGCCCCGGCACCGGCACCGCCGGCGTCCCCGGCGCGCAGGTAGCGCAGGAGCACACCGATGTCGCCGAGCACCTCACGCGCGGCCTCACGGATCGTGCCGAGTGACTCGCGCGCCTTGTCGGGCCGGGTGTCCAGCGAGCTGGACGCCACCCCGGCGTTCAGGCTGATCACCGAGATCCGGTGCGCTACCGTGTCGTGCAGGTCCTGGGCGATGCGCAGCCGCTCCTCGGCCACCCTGCGCCGTGCCTCGGCCTCGCGGGTCTGCTCGGCCCGCTCGGCGCGCTCGGTGGCCGCCCGGGCGTACTCACGCCGGGAGCGCGCACTGTCCCCCAGCGCGGTGGCGATGGCGATGCCCGCGGCGATCTGGAAGACCTGCGGGTCCAGGGTCAGCCGGTCGTTGGTGAACAGGCTCAGCACGGCCACCAGGATCGCGCCCGTCGCCCCGCAGCCCAGAGCCACCGGACGCGGGACGCTGGTGGCCGCGGCGAAGGCGGCGACGATCGCGGCGATGCCGGGGCCCAGTGCGGGCACCCCGAGCAGGACGGTTCCCACGTACACCGCCAGGCAGACGGCGAGCACCGGCAGCGGCCACCGTCGACGCAGCGGCATCAATGCCGCCGCCAGCACCGCGGCCCCGGTGACGACGAGGTCGAGGCGGTGGTCGGGCATCCCCCCGCCCGGCCCGGCGGGTCCGGGGCCCGGGCCGGGTACGGCGACGGAGGCGAGGATCAGTGCGATGACCGCCAGATCCCCGACCCACACCGGGATCCATGCCGGACGCTCGGTGGGGGTCGGGGGGTGGGGTTCTGCCTGGGTCATGAGGCCATTGTGCAGTATCGGGGCGATCCGCGACGCTCAGGGTGCGGCCGGCGCAGGGGCCGCCGCTGCGGCCGGAGCGTCCTGCGCATCGTCCTGCACGTCCTGCGCATCGTCCTGCACGTCGGTGACGGGCGGGACCGGTTCGACGATCCGGCGGCGGATCGGGTGTCCGGAGGATCCGCCGACCACGACCCAGCGCTCCCGGTACTCCTGCACCGGCTCCTGTTGCTGCGCCGGTTCCGGTTCGGGTTCGCGGCCCGTCTCCGGGGAGGACGCTACTGCGTCCGGGGCGGCGTCCGGTGCTGTGGCAGGACCCGCGGTGCCGTCACCGTTCAGGGCGTCGCGCACGATCCTGCGCGGATCGTAGGCTCGGAACTGGGTGTTCCACGTCTTGGGGTCCATCGCGGCGACGGGGACGCCCAGCTCCTCCTCCGCGCGGCGTCTCGTCGAGTCGGTGAAGCTGCGGAAGTTCCTGATGAAGGTGGCGAGTTTCTCCGCGTAGAGCGGCAGCCGCTGCGGGCCGATGATGATCGCGGCCACGACGCCGATCACGATGATCTTCTCGATGGTGAGACCGAACATGTCAGGACACTCCTTCCAGGGTGCTTGTCCGGGTGCTTGCCTGCTGGTCGTCCTGCTCTGCGAGATCCGCCCAGTCGGGAGCGTCGGTACGGTGCCGTCGGTCGTGGATCCAGGCGATGGCCAGCGAGATCCCGAACAGCACCGCCATCGGGACGGCGATCAGGAACATCGACAGCAGGTCGGCCGCCGGGGTGACCAGGGCGCTGAAGACCACGATGCTGATGGTGATCCCCCGCCAGCTGCGGGCGATGGTGCGGGCCGACAGCACGCCCATGAAGTTGAGGACCACGATGAAGGCGGGGAACGTGAACGCCACACCGGCGGCCAGGACGAGTTTGAGAACGAAGTCGAAGTAGTAGGACGCCTGCAGCAGGGTGCTGTCGTCGGCGGAGGCGAAGCTGGCGAGCAGTTCGACGATGCGGGGGAACACCGCCACACCGGCGGCGCACCCGGCGACGAACAGGGGGATCACCGCGCCGAGGAAACCGAAGGCGTAGCGCTTCTCCCGGCGGGTCAGCGCGGGGGCCACGTAGGCCAGGATCTGGTAGAGCCAGACCGGACTCGACAGGGCGATACCGCCGAACAGGGCGATGCGGAGTTTCAGGTCGAAGGCGCCGGTGATGCTGTCGTAGTTGATGGCTGCGGCGCGGGTCTGCGCGATGTCGACCACCGGCGCGCGCAGCACCTCCAGCACCTGGTCGGAGAGCAGGTAGGCGATGACGGCCGCGACCACGAGGGCCGCCGCGACGCGGGTGAGCCTCCTGCGTCCTTCGAGCAGGTGGCCGGACAGCGGCATGCCGGCCGGTCCTGCGGTCGCGGACGTCATGACGTGAGCTTCCTCTCTGCACCGTTCAGGCCGTTCACGCCGTCCAGGTCGTCGACGGTGTTCACGGTGTGGATCGTGGGTGCCTGCGCGGTGGGCGCTGCGGCGACGTCCTCGGTGGCTGCTGCGGCAGGTACCGCGGGCGCGGTAGCGGTTGCCGCCGCGGGCGCAGGGTCAGACGCCTCGGTCTTCAGGATCCGGACGGACTGGCCGAGGCTCTTGGCCAGGGCGGGGAGCTTCGCTGCCCCGAAGAGCAGCAGGACGACGGCCAGGATGACCAGGGCGTGCATTCCGGTGAGGTTCTGTAGCATGACGTACTCCTTAGGTGGGTTCTAGCGGCGTGTTCTGGGGTGTGTTCTGGGGCGTCAGGACGCGGTCGCGTCGGACGCGGCGTCGGGGGCACCGTCCGGCATCTCGCCGTCCGGCATGCCGCCGCTGGGCGGCTCGCCGCCCTCGCCGCCGGGGCCACCCTCGCCGCCACCACCGCCGGGTGCGTCGCCGCCGGTCGGTTCGGTGGTGGTGTCCACGCGCACGGTGAGCGAGGAGATGTAGCCGGAGTCCACGTCGCCGGAGATCGTCGCCATCTGCAGGGCGGCGCTGTCCTCCCCGAAGACGTTGTCGGAGTCCAGGGTGATCTGCGAGAGGTTGCTCGACGAGCCGTCGTAGGTGTCCAGCTCGTAGACGTCGGTGAGGACGTCCTCCGGGAAGGCCATCTGGGAGGTGGCGATCGCGTTGGCGGAGTCGTCGATGGAGTCGACGTCCGGGTAGACCTCGAAGTGGATGTGGGTCCAGCGGCCGGTGTAGCAGCCGGGCATCACGGAGGTGAAGGTGACCGTGCCGTCGGCGTCGGCGACCTGCACGCCGCGCAGCCACGTCTCGTCCTCGACGCCCTCGGAGTACATCGAGTACTGCCCCTGGGCGTCGCAGTGCCAGGCGTAGACGGCGACGTCGGCGAACGGTGCGTCGTCGTTGTCCATGTCGGTGATGGTGAAGGTGAACTCCAACGGGACGCCGTCCACGGGGTCGTCGGCACCGATGCTGGAGCGGATGTCGCTGCGCACGATGCCGGACTCCTGCAGGACGTCCGGTCCGTTGGACCCGTCGGCCGGGTAGGGCCCGGCGGTCTCGTCGGGGATCTCTGCGTCCGGCAGGTCGGCGGTGTCGACACTGCCCGCGGTGGTGGTGACCCCGCTGGAGGACGAACCGGAGCCGTCCGAGCAGGCGGCCAGTGCGACGGCACCGGCGCCGGCGACGCCGGCCCCGATGAACACCCGACGGCTCATCAGGGTGCGCAGGTCGAATCCGACGCCCTGGTCGACGACCTCCTCGTCGGGGCGGTCGAGCAGGCGGCCCTCGTAGGCGGGGCCGTCGGGGGTGGAGGTGGGTTCGGGAACTCGGGTGGCCATGATGGTCTCCTTTCCCGGGGTGCTTCCCGGGGACTGGGAACAGTTGCGGTGTCGCGGTGTTCACGGCGGTCCTGCTCCCCGGGGTCATCCGGGGCGTCTGCCGTTCAACAACGTGCTCCCAAGTCTCGTCGACGCAGGCCGGTGCCGAATCCCTCCTACGCAGTCACTCGCGTACCCCATCGGCGGTATCCCCGCCTACCGTCAGCGGATGCGCGCCGGCCCCCGCGGTCGGCACTTCCCCCGGTCAGAAGACCGTTCAGACCCCCACGGCCGCCGCGTCCTGCCACACCACGGCGGTCGCCACGGCCGCGACGCCCTCGCCACGACCGGTGAACCCCAGGTGGTCGGTGGTGGTGGCGGACACGCTCACCGGCGCACCGAGGAGGTCGGAGAGCACCCGCTGCGCCTCGAGCCGGCGCGGACCCATCTTCGGGCGGTTGCCGATCATCTGCACCGCGGCGTTGCCGATCGTGAACCCGTGGGACGCCAGCAACTCCCGGCACTCGGTGAGAAGACGGGCACCGGTGACCCCGGCGTACTCCTGGCGTCCCACACCCACGAAGGAGCCGAGGTCGCCGAGGCCGGACGCCGACAGCAGGGCGTCGACGACGGCGTGGGCGACCACGTCGCCGTCGGAGTGCCCCTCGCACCCGTCGGCCCCCTCGAACAGCAGGCCCGCCATCCAGCACGGCTTGCCGGCCTCCACCTGGTGGGCGTCGGTGGCCACACCGACACGCGGGACGATCACGCCACTCCCCCGTTGCCCACAGCGCGGTGGGCGCGTTCCAGGTCCTCCGGCAGGGTGATCTTGAAGGCGCGCTCATCCCCGGCCACGGCGGCGACGGTCTCACCGGCCATCTCCATCAGCGAGGAGTCGTCGGTCACCGCCGCCGGCGCGAGGTCGGACGGCGGGTTGCCCGTCGGGTGCGCCGAGTCCAGCTCCTCCCGCGCCTGCTGCATGCGGTTGGCCGCGATCAGCCGGTCGAGGGCGAAGACCTGGGGGGTCTGTGCGGCGCGCAGCACGCGGCGCTCCGGGGTGGAGCGGATGACCTCCGCACCGTCCACGGCCCCACCGGAGACGGTCTCCACCACCTTGACCGTGTCGGTCACGGGCAGGACGGGGACCACGCCGGCCCAGGTGCCGTCCTCCACGCCCTCGGCGGCGACGGCGACGGTGGCGCGGATCATGTCCGGCGGGGTCAGGCACCGGGCGGCATCGTGAACGGCGACGAGGAACCCTGTAGGAACCTCACCGAGCTCGGCACAGGCGGAGCCGCCGTCGAGCCCTGCATCCTGACCCGCATCGCCTACCAGGGCGTGGACGGACTCGAGTCCGGCGCGCACGGAGTCGGCGCGGTCGGCTCCCCCGAGGACCACGGAGACATCCATCGGTCCCCACAGCCCGGACTGGGCGGCCACCAGGTCGCGGGTGTGTTCGAGCATGTCGCTGGACACCGTCACCACGGTGTGGCCCACGGCCTGTGAGGCGGCCAGCCCGTCCAGGCAACGCTCCAGGATCGTGCGCCCGTCGACCTCGACGAACGCCTTGGGCAGCACCTCCCCCAACCGGTTGCCGCTGCCGGCGGCAGCAACCACGGCGAAGACCCGCTCGACGCTGCCGACACCGTCGACACCGTCACCGCTGCGTCCCCCGGGGGCTCCCGCTGCTCCCGCCACCGGCGTCAGTCCTCGTCTTCGCCGAGCTCATCGTCGAGGTCGACGGACTGCGGTGCCTCGTCCTCCCCGACGCCTGCGGCACGGCGGGCCGCGGACTCCTCACGGTGGCGCACGATGGTCTCCTCCATCCGGCGCACCGTGTCGTCCGCCTTCTTGTCGTCGACGCCCTCGGCGAGGGCGAGCTCTCCGACGAGCACCAGGCGGGCCTTGGCCAGCATGCGCTTCTCGCCGGCGGACAGGCCACGGTCCTGGTCGCGACGCCACAGGTCGCGCACGACCTCGGCCACCCGGTTCACGTCGCCGGAGGCCAGACGCTCCTGGTTGGCCTTGTAGCGGCGGGACCAGTTGCCCGCCTCCTCGACGTCCGTCTCACGCAGGACGGAGAAGACCTTCAGCAGCCCCTCCTCGCCCACCACGTCGCGCACACCGACGGTCTCGGCGTTCGCCGCGGGCACCCGGACGAGCAGGTCCCCCTGGTTCACCCGGAGCACGAGGTAGTCGACCGGCTCCCCCTTGAAAACGCGCTGCTCAATTCCCTCGATCACTGCGGCACCGTGGTGGGGGTAAACGACGACGTCCCCGATGTTGAACTCCATGACGAGCCAGTTTAGCACCCTGCTGCTCAACCCCGCCCGTCACGGGCACCCCGCCCTGCACCCCACCCTGCACGCCACCCCTAGGTGAATCCTCCGACTATGTGTCCAGCCCCCACACAGGTTAATGTGGACTCGACGAGACCCGTCACCGTGACACGTGCCGGGACATATCATCTGCAGTTGACGGCCCCCCGAAACGGGCCTCAGATGGAGGAGAACAACAGTGAAGAACCGGAAGCCCGCCGCGCGTCGGCTGCTCGCCGTCACCGCCGGTTGCGCGGCCCTGGCCCTGACCGCCTGTGGCGCGGGCCAGATCTCCCAGACCGCGAACCAGGTGGCCGCCGTCAACGGCACGGACGGTGACCTCGGGGACGCCGCCGTGCGGGACGTCACCCTGATCACCCAGGAGGACAACTCCGTCGCACTGAAGTTCAACCTCGCCAACCAGGGCGTCGAGGGCAACGACATCACCCTGGAGCGCGTCTCCGTGCAGGACGCCACCCTGGACATCGGCGGCAACGTCACCGTCTCCCCCGACTGCTCCGTGGTGGCCGACTCCGAGGCCGCGATCTCGGACATGAACCCGGAGGACGCCGACGCCGGCTGCGTCGAGTACCTGGAGACCACGGTCGAGGGCGAGAACTTCTACACCGGCGCCGCCCGCGTCGTGACCTTCGAGTTCAGCAACGGCGACCTCGAGATCAACGCCCCCATCACCGCCTGGTACGCCGAGGCCGGCCACACCAACCGCCACCAGGACGGCGTGACCCGCGAGGGCACCGACACCATCGACGGCGACCACGAGGGCGCCGACATCGGCTAGTTTCCGGCTAGTTCGCCGCAAGCCGAACGCGTCTTCCCCTGCCACGGGGGAAGGCGCGTTTTTCATGTCCGTGCCCGGTACTAGTGTGTGGAGCATGGCCACGAAGACCGCACCGAAAAAGTCCCGCAGCACCTACGCCTGCACGTCCTGCGGCCACCAGGTGTCGAAGTGGGTGGGCCGGTGCCCCTCCTGCCAGGAGTGGGGGACGATGGACGCCGTGTTCCCCGCCGGCGGCGGTGCCGGTGGCACCGGCGGGGCACGCGCCACGGGGCTGACCCCGACCTCCCCTGCGAAGGCGGTCACCGACATCGACCCGACGATCGCCAACCACCGTCCCAGCGGCATCGGCGAACTCGACCGGGTGCTCGGTGGTGGCGTGGTCCCCGGCAGCGCGGTCCTGCTCGCCGGCGAACCCGGGGTGGGCAAGTCCACGCTGCTGCTGGAGGTCGCCAACCGCTGGGCGCGCCAGGACCGCAGCGTCCTCTACATCACCGCCGAGGAGTCCGTGGGGCAGGTACGCCACCGCGCCGAACGCACCGGCGCGCTCTCGGACTCGCTGTTCCTCGCCGCCGAGCACGACCTGGAGACCGCACTGGGCCAGATCGACGCCGTGCAGCCGGAACTGGTCATCGTCGACTCCCTGCAGACCCTCAACGCCTCGGGCGTGGAGGGTGTCGCCGGCGGCGTGGCCCAGACCCGCGCGGTCGCCGCCACGCTGACCACCCTGGCGAAGTCCACCGGTGTCCCCGTCCTGCTGGTCGGCCACGTCACCAAGGACGGCAACGTCGCCGGGCCCCGCACCGTGGAGCACCTTGTGGACGCGGTGCTGAATTTCGAGGGCGACCGCCACAGTTCCCTGCGCTTCCTGCGCGGCCAGAAGAACCGTTTCGGCGCCACCGACGAGGTCGGCTGCTTCGAGCAGACCGCCGAGGGCATCCGCGAGGTCGCCGACCCGTCCGGACTGTTCCTGCACCACCGGGACGACCCTGTCGCCGGGACGGCGGTGACCGTGCTGATGGACGGCCGCCGCCCCATGCTCGGCGAGATCCAGACCCTCGCCCTGGAGACCCAGATGCACACCCCGCGTAGGGTCGTCACCGGTATCGACGCCAGCCGCGTGGCCGTGGTGCTGGCCGTACTCGCCAAACGGGCCGGGGTGGACCTGATGGGTCACGAGGTCTACGCCGCCACCGTCGGCGGGATGAAGATCAACGAACCAGGTGCCGACCTCGCCCTCGCCCTGGCGATGGCCTCCACCGCTTCCGGAACGGCACTGCCCACCGGGCTCGTCGCCGTGGGTGAGGTCGGGCTCGGCGGCGAGGTGCGGCGCGTCCCCGACCTGCGTCAGCGCCTGGCCGAGGCCCGGCGGCTGGGGTTCACCACCGCCGTCGTCCCGGACTCCACCCGCGGGTCGGACCGTGCCACGCCACCGAAGGGGCTGAAGATCATCGCCGTCGGCACCGTCCAGGAGGCCGTGGCGAAGATCGGGGTCATGCGAGGTTGAAGGTCTCCGACTCCGAGGTCTTCTCCCCGATGTGGCCGTAGAGCATGTAGGCACCGTTGCCGACGGCCTCGCGGTTCTCGCAGGAGTCCGGTGAGGAGCTGGTGCGCGACCAGGCGGTCATCTCGTAGGTGCGGGACTGACCCGGGTCCAGGCGCAGCCGGCCGGTCGAGGTGGGCGCGTTGCAGTCGGTGTCGCCCCACACCCGCGTGTAACCGGAGTCCATGGTGAAGACCTCGAACCTCAGCTCGTTGTCCCCCAGGTCGATGTCGCAGTCGCCCTTGGTGGGGTTGTTGACCTCCAGGAAGAAGTTCGGCTGCTGACCGTCCCGGAACGTCGGTGCACCGGGGCGCACCGTGAGCTGCAGGTCGTCGAGTTCACAGGTGTCCTTGTTGGCCACCTCGTCGGGGACGCCCGCGGCCGAACTCTCCGTCGGCTCGGCGGACGCCGACGGGTCAGCGGACGCCGAGGAGGACGGTTCCGCCGACTCGGAGGAGCTCGCGGGCTCAGACTCCGAGGGCTCCGACGTGGCCTCCGACGCCGCGGAGCTCTGCGAGGACTGCGAGGTCTGGGCGACCTGGTCCTGCCCCTCGTCACCGCCGGTCAGCGAACTGACCACCCACCACAGCAACGCCACGACCAGCACAAGCACCACGACCGCGCCGACGCGACGGCGCTGGTAGATTTCCGGGGGCAGAGGTCGGGGGTCGTTGTGCTGGGTCACAGGCCCAGTGTAACCAGCGGCGACGATGCCACGGTGTCATGACACCCCGCTAGCCTCGGTGAAGTACATCCCGTGAAGTACGTCCCCTGGAATACATCCCCTGCCGGAACGACTCAGGGAACCTCGGTGGGGTCCACACCCTCGACCTCGAGGCCGTAGGTGGCGACGGGCTCCGCCAGGCCGTCCGACAGGCGGTAGCGCATGCCGACCACGCCGCAGTTTCCCTCGCGCAGACGCTGCAGGATCCCCGGGGAGCGGTCCACGATGTGGTTCGCGATCTCGACCACGTGGTGCTTCTCGAAGTCCTCGCCGGTGTCCGCACCCTGCGAACGTGCCGCCAGCAGCGAGGGGGTGACCTTCTCCACCAGGACCCGCTGGAAACCGGGGGGCATGCTGCCGGTCGCCAGTGCGGTCTGGGCGGCGGCGACCGCACCACAGCTCTCGTGGCCGAGCACCACGACCAACGGCACACCGAGCGAGACGACCGCGAACTCCAGCGACGCCAGCACCGACAGGTCGGTGATCTCGCCGGCGGTACGGATCACGAAGATGTCGCCGAGCCCCTGGTCGAACACGATCTCCACCGGCACGCGCGAGTCCGAGCAGGCCAGCACCACCGCGTTGGGACGCTGACCGCCGGTGAGCAGTTCACGCCGGCCGCGGTCCTGGTTCGGGTGCGCGGAGGATTCGTCCATGAAGCGACGGTTTCCGGCCATCAGCATCTCGACGGCCTCCTGCGGGGTCAGGGGGCCGGAGGGGTCGCTGGTGTGGTGGGCCGGAGCCGAGTCATCATTTGTCATGCGAACCATTGTGCCACCGCCTTTTGCCGGATGCCCCGCCGGTGCGGCACAGTTGGATCCCGTGGGCACGGCACAGACGCACGACACGACGAAGAAGGCAGGAACGGCGCAGGCCGCAGAGGCCGAGCAGTCCAGCCTCGGATCCGTGCTGAACGGATGGTTCCACGAGAACGCCCGCGACCTGCCGTGGCGACACCCCGGGACCACACCGTGGGCCGTCCTGCTCAGCGAGATCATGTCGCAGCAAACCCCGGTCGCCCGCGTGGCCCCGCTGTGGGAGGCGTGGCTGGAGCGCTGGCCCACCCCGGCGGACCTGGCCGAGGCCCCGACCGACGAGATCCTGCGCGCCTGGGCGAACCTGGGCTACCCGCGACGGGCACTGCGCCTGCGCGAATGCGCCCGGGCCATCGTCGACGACCACGACGGGGAGGTGCCGGGCACCGTCGCCGAACTGCTGGCCCTGCCGGGCATCGGCGAGTACACCGCCCGCGCCGTCGCCGCCTTCGCCTTCGGACGCGCCGTCCCCGTCGTCGACACGAACGTGCGGCGGGTGCACCGGCGCCTGGCGCGCGGGGAGTTCCTGCAGGGCCCGGCGAAGGCCGGTGACCTCGCCGACGTCGCCGACCTGATGCCCTGGGTCGACGAGGATCCGGGGCTGCGCCGACGCGGCTACGGCAACCCCCACCACTCCCCGGAGCTGCACCAGGAGGCGCTGGGCATGTGCTCCTCGCTCATGGAACTCGGGGCGACGGTGTGCACCGCCCGCTCCCCGCAGTGCGACCGCTGCCCCGTCGCGGCCCGCTGCCGCTGGATCGCGTTGGGACGCCCCGCCCCCAGCAGCGCCGACACCGCCGCGGCGAAGAAACGCGTCCAGAAGTTCGAGGGCACCGACCGGCAGGTCCGCGGACGCATCATGGCGATCCTGCGCGCCGAGGGCGCCGAGGAGGTGCCCGCCGGCGACTTCGACGCCACGAGCGAGGACGCCGGTCAGCGTGCCCGCGCCCTGGCGTCCCTCGTCGTCGACGGTCTCGTGACACAGACCGGCGCCGGGGCCGACGCCCGCTACCGGTTACCCCGGTAGACGGACGCCGCACCCCGGCGCCGGTTCTGTCTGCTGTTACTCGCGGTGTTCGCCGGCGGAGACGTCCTGCGTCTCGGGCAGCGAGTCCTCGTCGGACGCGGCGTCGATGACGTCGTCCTGCGCCTCCTCGGCCGGTTCCGCGGCGATCTCGGGCAGCGGCTTCGGACGGGAACCGAAGACGAACTTCGCGCCCTCGCCCTTGCCGGTGCCGTCCCAGTTCTCCACGTCCACGGTCACGATCTCGCCGGCACCGATCTCGCCGAAGAGGATCTTCTCCGACAGGTGGTCCTCGATCTCGCGCTGGATCGTCCTGCGCAGCGGACGGGCACCGAGCACCGGGTCGAAACCACGCACGGCCAGCAGGCTCTTGGCCTCCTCGGAGATCTCCAGACCCATGTCCTTCTCCGACAGGGCGTTGCGCACCCGGCCGGTGAGCAGGTCGACCATCTGCACGATCTGCTCGCGGGTGAGCTGGTGGAAGACCACGATGTCGTCGATACGGTTGAGGAACTCCGGGCGGAAGTGCTTCTTCAGCTCGTCGTTGACCTTCGACTTCATCCGGTCGTACTGGGCGTCCTCGTCGGTCTCACCGGAGCCGGTGAAGCCCATGCCCACGGCCTTGGAGATGTCCCTGGTGCCCAGGTTCGAGGTGAAGATCAGCACGGTGTTCTTGAAGTCGACCATGCGACCCTGGCCGTCGGTGAGACGACCGTCCTCGAGGACCTGCAGCAGGGTGTTGTAGATCTCCGAGTGCGCCTTCTCGATCTCGTCGAACAGGACCACGGAGAACGGCTTGCGGCGGACCTTCTCGGTCAGCTGGCCGCCCTCGTCGTAGCCGACGTATCCGGGAGGTGCACCGAACAGGCGCGAGGCGGTGAACTTGTCGTGGAACTCGCCCATGTCGATCTGGATCAGCGAGTCGTCGTCGCCGAAGAGGAACTCCGCCAGCGCCTTCGACAGCTCGGTCTTACCCACGCCGGACGGGCCAGCGAAGATGAACGAACCGCTGGGACGCTTCGGGTCCTTCAGACCCGCACGGGTACGGCGGATCGCCCGGGAGACGGCCTTGACCGCGTCGTCCTGCCCGATGATGCGCTTGTGCAGCTCGTCCTCCATGTGGAGCAGCCGGGTGGACTCCTCCTCGGTGAGCCGCACCACGGGGATGCCCGTCCAGGTGCCCAGCACCTCGGCGATCTGCTCCTCGCCGACCTCCGCGACGTCGTCGAGTTCACCGGCGCGCCACTGCTTCTCCTTCTCGGCGCGCTCGTCGGTGAGCTTGCGCTCGTCGTCGCGCAGGGACGCGGCCTTCTCGAAGTCCTGGTCGTCGATCGCGGCTTCCTTGGCGCGACGGACCTCGGCGATCTTGTCGTCGACGTCCTGGATCGCCTTCGGCGCGGTCATGCGCTTGATGCGCATGCGGGCGCCGGCCTCGTCGATGAGGTCGACGGCCTTGTCCGGCAGGAAACGGTCGTTGATGTAGCGGTCCGACAGCCGGGCCGCGGCAGCCAGGGCACCGTCGGTGATGGACACACGGTGGTGCGCCTCGTAGCGGTCGCGCAGACCCTTGAGGATCTCGATGGTCATCTCGGCGCTCGGCTCGGGCACCTGCACCGGCTGGAAACGACGCTCCAGGGCGGCGTCCTTCTCGATGTGCTTGCGGTACTCGTCCAGTGTGGTGGCACCGATGGTCTGCAGCTCACCACGGGCCAGCTTCGGCTTGAGGATGCTGGCCGCGTCGATCGCGCCCTCGGCGGCACCCGCACCCACCAGGGTGTGGATCTCGTCGATGAACAGGATGATGTCGCCGCGCTGGTTGATCTCCTTGAGCACCTTCTTCAGGCGCTCCTCGAAGTCACCGCGGTAGCGGGAGCCGGCGACCAGGGAACCCAGGTCCAGCGAGTAGAGCTGCTTGTCCTTCAGGGTCTCCGGCACCTTGCCGTTGACGATGTCCAGGGCAAGGCCCTCGACCACGGCGGTCTTACCCACACCGGGCTCGCCGATGAGGACCGGGTTGTTCTTGGTGCGGCGCGAGAGCACCTGCATGATGCGCTCGACCTCCTTCTCCCGTCCCACGACCGGATCCAGCTTGCCGTCCTTGGCAGCCTGGGTCAGGTTGCGGCCGAACTGGTCGAGGACCAGGGAGTTGGACTTCTGGCCGGGCTTGCCGCCGGCGCCGGAGTCCGACGGCTGGCCGACGCCCGCCGTGGCGGGCTCGTCCGGAGCCGCCTCCGGCTCGGTGCCCTCGTAGCCTGAAAGCAGCTGGATGACCTGCTGACGGACGCGGGACAGGTCGGCGCCGAGCTTGACCAGCACCTGTGCGGCCACGCCCTCACCCTCGCGGATGAGGCCGAGCAGGATGTGCTCGGTGCCGATGTACTTGTGCCCCAGCTGCAGAGCCTCGCGCAGGGCGAGCTCCAGGACCTTCTTGGCCCGCGGGGTGAAGGGGATGTAGCCGCTCGGCGGGTGGCCGCCGGTGCCGATGATGTCCTCGACCTCGGTACGCACGGCCTCCAGGGAGATACCCATGGACTCCAGTGCCTTGGCGGCGACTCCCTCCCCCTCGTGGATCAGCCCGAGCAGGATGTGCTCGGTGCCGATGTAGTTGTGGTTGAGCGCGCGGGCTTCTTCCTGCGCCAGGACGACGACTCGTCGCGCACGGTCGGTGAACCTCTCGAACATTTGCTCTCCCTCACTTCAAGGTCCGGATGTGGGCACCACCTTAGTGATTCGGCGTTCCCACGTTCAGTCACTCTGTACAACGACCGGCCGTCTCAGCTTGTTCCATGGCCCGACCCTCCCCTCTGACCCCACTAATCTGCATGTCAGAGGGTGTTTTGACGGCCATTTCCCGATGTGTACGCCGACAGCGAACAGGGCCCGCGCAGGACGCTCCGGGCGCCCGTCGGCCCCACCGCCGTCCCTGCGTGACGGCCGCACCGGCGCCGGGAAAAGCCCCGTCACATCCGGCCGACCCCGATTCCCCACCCCTGACCTGCGGCGCAGTGGTTAATCACGCTATGCAAAGGCGGCTGCGACGAACTTCCCGAAACGCCGGACGCACCGCCCATTGTTATGTACTCTTAACCATAATAATGAGACGGAAAACCCATCGTCGCTGTTCGCACGAGCACCCCGAAGGAGCACCATGAGCGGATCCCAGCCCGCAGTTACCCTCGACCAGTTGCCCATCCTCGCCAAGGGGACGGTGCCGTTGTTCAAGGCAGGAGTCCTCGGTGCCATGTCCCCGGTGGCCATGGGCAAGGCACTGAAGTACATCTACCAGTGGGAGTTCCTGCCCGCCGGCATCCTCGCCCTCGGTGCCGCCCGCGACCCGTACCACACCGCCATCATCGACGACGCCGGCTCGATCACCTACTCCGAGCTCCACGAGCAGACGAACCTGCTGGCCAAGGCCCTCTACCGCACCGGTGTGCGTGAGCGTGACCGCGTGGGCGTGCTGTCGCGCAACCACCGCGGCTTCATCATGGCGCTGTGCGCCCACGGCCGCCTGGGCACCGACATCGTGCTGCTCAACACCGGCGCGTCCGCCAAGCAGACCCGCGCCGTCGTCAAGGAGCAGAAGCTCGACCTCCTGTTCATCGACGAAGAGTTCATCCCGCTGCTGCCCAAGGGCTTCGACCAGTGCCCCGTGATCGTGAACTGGGAGGAGAACCACACCACCGCCGCCCTCGCGCCGGAGGACGACGAGGACGACGCCGTCGAGTACGCCAGCAACGTCGCCGAGGCGACCGCGTCCGAGGACCACGCCACCCGCAACCCGGACTGGCCCACGCTGACCGAGGTCCTGCGCAGCACGCCGCACGAGCAGAAGATCCCCACCCGGCCCCGTCGTGGACGCACCATCATCCTCACGTCGGGCACGACCGGTACCCCGAAGGGTGCCCGTCGTCCCGAGCCGCGCACCTATCTGCCTGCATCGTCGATCATGTCGCGCATCCCGCTGAAGCACCACCGCGGCTACTACGTGGCCGCACCGATGTTCCACACCTGGGGTTTCGCCCAGATCCAGCTGGGCCTGGCGCTGCGCAGCACGCTGATCCTGCAGCGTAAGTTCTCGCCGCGTGGTGCCGTGAAGCTGATCGAGGCGAACCGTCCGTACGCCATCGCCATCGTGCCGACCATGCTGCGCCGCCTGCTCACCGCCGTGCCGGAGAAGTTCAACCCCGGAACGCAGGTCATCACCGCCTGCGGCGAGGCCCTGCCGCCGGCCGTGATCGAGGAGACGACCGAGAAGTTCGGCAAGGTCCTCTACAACCTCTACGGTTCCACCGAGGTCAGCTGGGCGTCCATCGCCCGGCCCGAGGAGCTCGCCGAGCACCCGACGACCGCCGGTAAGCCGCCGCTGGCCACCGTCCTCAAGATCTTCGGCGACGACGGCAAGGAGCTCCCCGAGGGCGAGATCGGCCGCATCTTCGTGGGCAACGACATGCTCTTCGAGGGCTACACCCGGCCCGGCGTGGACAAGGAGACCATCCAGGGTCTCGTCGCCACCGGCGATCTCGGCTACTACCAGGACGGGCTGCTCTACATCGCCGGGCGCAGCGACGACATGATCGTCTCCGGTGGCGAGAACGTGTACCCGCAGGAGACCGAGGACGTGCTCTACGGCCTCCCCGAGGTCGAGGAGGTGCACGTCCACGGCATCGCCGACGACGAGTTCGGCCAGTCGCTCTGCGCCTACGTGGTGCTGAAGGCCGGTCACGACGAGGACGGCTTCAAGGACAAGGCCAAGGCCGAGGTCAAGGAGCACCTGGCCCGCCACAACGTCCCGCGCAACTACGTGTTCCTAGACCGCCTCCCCCGCAACGCCGTGGGCAAGGTTGTCCCCCGGGAACTGCCGGAGGTCGACGCCGCCACCGGCGAGATCGGCGAGCCGAAGGGCTCCGACGCCTGACCCGGTCCCGACGACGGCCCTGACGACTGCCCCGGAGGAGAGCTTCTCTCCCCCGGGGCCGTCTCTTTTGTGTGCGGCGCCGTTGCCGTACCTGCACCCGCTCCCGCACCACCCCGCGACCGGTCCAGCAACCCCAGGGGTTGGTCCGACCAGCCTCCCGGGTTGCTGTGACTCACCGTGGATCCGAAGAGAACGCCCTGTGCGGGATGCCTGCGGGGTGCACGAGGGTCCCGGACATGCCGAAAGCGGCCCCCGGTCGATGTGACCGGGAGCCGCTTCTAGGGCTGTGAACTGCTACTTCAGCTGTGCGGAGGACAGCTCCAGCTCACGACGGGCGACGACCAGCTGCTGGATCTGCTGGGTGCCCTCGAAGATGTCGAGGATCTTCGAGTCGCGGGACCACTTCTCGAGCAGGGAACGCTCGGAGTAGCCGTAGGTGCCGGCGAGCTCCACGGCGCGCAGGGTCAGGTCGGTGGCCATGCGGCCGGCCTTCGCCTTGCACTCGGAGGCTTCCTTGTTGTTCGGCTGCTTGTTGTCGGCCATCCAGGCGGCGCGCAGCGTCATCAGGTAGGCGGCCTCCCAGTCGGACTCCAGGCGGATGTACTCGGCGACGGCGGCGGGCTGGTTCCAGCTCGGCGCGTCGTAGTCGATCTCCAGGCCGGCCTTCGTCAGGATCTTGCGCAGCTTCTCCAGGGAGGCGCGGGCGACACCGACGGCCATGCCGGCCACCAGCGGGCGGGTGTTGTCGAAGGTCGCCATGACCCCGCCGAAGCCCTTCTTCGTGTCGACCTCGGGGGTACCCAGCAGGTTCTCCTTCGGGACGCGCACGTTGTCCAGGATGAAGTGGGCCGTGTCCGAGGCACGGATACCCAGCTTGTGCTCCAGGCGGGCGAGCTCGAAGCCCGGGGTGTCGCGCGGGACGACGAAGGACTTGATGGCGGCGCGGCCGGCGGACTTGTCCACCGAGGCCCACACGACGACGTGGGTGCAACGGTCACCGGCGGTGACGAAGATCTTCTCGCCGTTGAGGACGTACTCGTCGCCGTCCAGCTTCGCGGTGGTGGCGACGGCGGCGGAGTCCGAACCGAACTGCGGCTCGGTGATGGCCATCGAGGCCCAGACCTTGCCGAAGCGCTCGAGCTGCTCGTCGGTGGCGACGGCGGCGATCGCGGAGTTACCGAGGCCCTGGTAGGGGATCGACAGGGTCAGTCCGACATCGCCCCAGCAGGTCTCGATGACGTTGACCAGGGAGGACATGTTGCCGCCGTTGCGGACGGAACCGTCGTCCTTCTTCTTGTCGCCACGGCCGCCGGACGCACCGGCGAGGTTGCCGCCACCGTCGGTCATGCCCTCGACGAGGGATGCCATGGTGTCGAGCTCGATGGGACGCTCGTGCTCGGCGAGGTCGTACTTGCGGGCGATGGGGCGGAAGATCTCCGCTGCGGCCTGGTGGGCCTGGTTGATGGTCCCGCGCAGCTTCTTCGGGAGTTCCAGGTTGATCATTTCAGTGCTCCTTCGATGTTGTTACTGACGGGGACTTACAGGACCACGACGCCCTCGGCGACGCCGACGGCTCGCAGGTCGCGGTACCACTTCTCCACCGGGTGCTCCTTGGTGTAGCCGTGGCCGCCGAGCAGCTGGACGCCGTCGAGACCGATCTGCATACCGCGGTCCGCGGCGAAGCGACGGGCGAGGCCGGCCTCACGGTTGTAGGACAGACCCTGGTCGATGCGGGAGACGCCGCGCAGCAGGATCATGCGCAGGCCGTCGCGCTCGATGCGGATGTTGGCGACCATGAAGGCGACGGACTGACGGTGCGCGATGGGCTCACCGAAGGCCTGGCGCTCCTTGACGTAGGGCTTGACGTACTCGAGCACGGCCTCGGAGGTGCCGGCGGCGAGGGCGGCCCAGCCCAGGCGGGCACGGCGGATGATCTCGGCGTAGTTGTCGGTGCGGGTCTCGGAGTCGAGCTCGGCACCACCGAGGAGGTTGGAGGCGGGGACCTTGACGTCCTTGAGCAGGACGCGGCCCAGGCCGGCGGCACGGATACCCATGGACGGGTCGGCCTCGACGACGACGCCCTCGGTGGAGGACTCGACGATGGCGAAGGTGTTGACCCCGTCCAGGTCCACGGCGACGACGAAGAGCTCGGCGGAACCGGCGCTGGGCACCATGGTCTTCACACCGTTGATGACGATGTCGTCGCCCTCACGCTTCGCGGTGGTCTGCAGCACGAAGGGGTCGAACAGGGCGCGGGACTCGTTGACGATCACGGCGGCCTGCGGGACGGACTCGCCGGCGAACTCCGGCAGGTAGGTCTTCTGCTGGGCGTCGTCACCGTAGTTGGTGATCGTGGTCGCCACACCGGCGGGCGCCAGGATGGCGACGGCCTGGCCCATGTCACCGAAGGCGAGGGCCTCGGCGACGAGGGCGGAGGTGGTGGAGGCGGACTCGGAGGCCAGGCCCTCGAACTCCTCCGGCAGGCTGACCAGGGAGATCCCCAGCTCAGCGGCGGTGTCGAGGACTTCCTTGGAGGTCTCGGCGGCCTCGTCGGCGTCGTGGGCACCGGGGCGCAGCTGCTCCTCGGCGAACTCGCGCACGGCGGAGGTCAGCATCTCCTGGTCCTCGGAGGGGGTCAGGTCGAAGAGGACCTTCGCCGGCTTCTTGGGCTCGGTGGTGCCGTCACCCTCGCTGCCCTGGCTCTCCAGGCGCACCGGCTTGCCGGAGCCCTTGGACTTCTTGAACTGGCGGTTGATGGCACCGAGGGTGCGCATGCCGCCCTTGGTGGACTCGTAGGCCACACGGTCGACCTTCTCGCTCAGGCCGTACTTGGTGGCCAGGTCGGAGCCGGTGAAACGGGTCAGCACACGCATGGCGGTACCGATGGCGTCCCGCTTGATGGTGTTGAGGCCCGGTGTGGAGTCGTTCCGCTTGCTTCGGTCACTCATGGTGAGGCAGCTACCTTTCGCTGTACTCGGGTATCACCCGGTGTCGACGGGAGAACACACAGTCATGGATTGGGTCGGACAGATAATGATTACATCATAACGACGAATCATGATCCCCGTCACAAAAAGGCTCGAATACCGCCTGCCCCACAGATACTTTCCTTGACTGACCCATCACAGCAGGTGAGGCACCCCACCCCGCACCCCCGGGACCACCCCCGTAGCGTCCCCTACAGGCCAGACAAGGCCCTCCGGGACGCCACCGGCCGGCGTTTCCGCCGGCACTGCGCCTAGCTGTCGCGCTCCGGCTTCACCATCGGGAACAGCACCGTCTCACGGATCCCCAGCCCGGTGAGCGCCATCAGCAGACGGTCGATGCCCATGCCGTTTCCCGAGGTCGGGGGCATGCCCTGCTCCATCGCGGCGAGGAAGTCCTCGTCGAGCACCATGGCCTCGTCGTCACCACCGGCGGCCAGGCGAGCCTGGTCCTCGAAGCGCTCACGCTGCACGACCGGGTCCACCAGCTCGGAGTAGCCGGTGGCCAGCTCGAAGCCGCGCACGTAGAGGTCCCACTTCTCGGTGACGCCCCGCTTCGTGCGGTGCTGACGGGTCAACGGGGAGGTCTCGACCGGGAAGTCGCGGACGAAGACCGGCCCGTAGAGCTGGTCCTCGCACAGGTGCTCCCAGATCTCCTCGACGAGCTTGCCGTGGCCCCAACCACCCTTCGCCGGGACGGGCAGCCCGACTACGGCGGCCAAGGCCTTGAGATCCTCCACGGAACTGTCCACGGTGACCTCGTCGACCACGTCCTGGTCGGGGAACTTCTCGGCGAGCGCCTCGTTGAGCGAGGGGTACATCTCCATGGTGCGCCACTGCCCGCCGAGGTCGTACTCGGTGCCGTCGACCAGGGTCACGGTGGTGGTGCCGAAGACCTCCTCGGCGATCTCCTGGATGACCTCACGGATCAGCGTGGCACCGGTGTCGTAGGTGCCGTAGGCCTGGTAGGTCTCCAGCATGGCGAACTCCGGGGAGTGCGAGGAGTCCACACCCTCGTTGCGGAAGTTGCGGTTGACCTCGAAGACCTTGTCGATGCCGCCGACCACGCAGCGCTTGAGGTAGAGCTCCGGGGCGATGCGCAGGTAGAGGTCGATGTCGAGGGCGTTGGAGTGGGTCTCGAAGGGACGCGCCGCGGCACCGCCGTGCAGGGTCTGCAGCATCGGGGTCTCGACCTCGAGGAAGTCGCGGCGCTCGAGTGCGTGACGCAGCGCGCGCATCACCTTGATGCGCGTCACCGCGTTCGTCCGGGCCTGCTCACGCATGATCAGGTCGGTGTAGCGGTGGCGGATGCGGGTGTCCTCGCTGAGCTCCTTGTGCGCGACCGGCAGCGGGCGCAGCGACTTCGACGCCATCGACCAGCCGTCCGCCATCACGGAGAGCTCGCCGCGCTTCGAGGCCACGACACGACCGTGGATGAAGACGATGTCGCCGAGGTCCACGGTGGCCTTCCAGGACGCCAGGGCGTCCTCCCCCACCTCGGCCAGCGACAACATGGCCTGCAGCTGCGTACCGTCGCCGTCCTGGATGCGCGCGAAGGCGAGCTTGCCGGTGTTGCGCACGAAGATCACGCGTCCGGCGATGCCGACCTCCACGTCGGTCTCCTCGCCGGCGGCGAGGTAGGTGACGCCCTCGGCGCGCGCCGCGTCCGGTGCGTCCTCCCCGTCCTTCGGCAGAACCGCGTAGGACGCCACGACGTCCTTCAGCGCGTGCGTGCGTGCGACCTCCACCGGGTAGGGGTCGACGCCCTCGGCGATGAGGCGGTCGCGCTTGTCGCGACGAACCTTGACCTGCTCGGGAAGGTCGTTGTCCCCGCCGTCGACGGCGGGGGCGGCGTTCTGGGGTGCGTTCTGGGAGGAGTTCTTCGCGTCAGTCACGGTGACCAAGCCTACTGCATGGCCGGAGGCGCACCGAGCGTCCTCCCGGTGACATCAAAGTGATATCACTTTAGCGTAGACTGGCGACCGTCCCGGAGACACCGGGAGAAGAGAGGACAGCATGCCGCCCGAGAACCCCGCCCCAGCACACTCCCCAGCACCCGACGCCGTCGCCGGAACCCCCGTCGGCCACGAGGGCACCAACGTCAGCATCAGCGAACACCGCGCATGGTCCGGCTCCACGGGCCTGGCCGTCGCCGCACTGCTCGGCGGCATCGTCCTGTTCCTCGCACCGATCGCCCTGATCGTCTGGGCCGCCGTCGGCCTGGAGTCCGGGAGCCTGGGAGGCGGCCTCGGCGGCACGCTCATCGGCCTCGCCGTCGTCCTCATCCTGCTCTCCGTGGTCGTGCTGACCATGCTGCGTGTCATCAACCCCGGTCACACGCAGGTCGTGCAGTTCTTCGGACGCTACCTCGGCACCAACCGCACCACCGGCCTCACCCTCGTGCCGCCGCTGGCGACCACGCGCAAGGTCAGCGTGCGCGTCCGCAACTTCGAGACCAACGAGATCAAGGTCAACGACCTCAACGGCAACCCGGTGAAGATCGGAGCCATCGTCGTCTGGCAGGTCTCCGACACCGCCAAGGCCACCTTCTCCGTGGAGGACGTCGAGGAGTTCATCCACTCCCAGTCCGAGTCCGCGCTGCGCCACGTCGCCACCACCCACCCCTACGACTCCGTGCCCGGACGCACCAACGCCGACGGCACCCCCGGCGACGCCGCCACCAGCCTCGCCGGCTCCACCGACGTGGTCTCCCAGGAGCTCGCCGACGAGGTCGCCGCCCGCGTGGCGGTCGCCGGACTGGAGATCGTTGAGGCCAGGATCTCCGCGCTGTCCTACGCCCCGGAGATCGCCGGTGCCATGCTGCAGCGCCAGCAGGCCCAGGCCGTGGTGGACGCCCGCGAGCAGATCGTGGACGGTGCGGTGTCGATGGTCCAGACCGCCCTGGACCAGCTGGAGGACCGCGACATCGTGGACCTCGACCCTGAGCGCCGCGCCTCGATGGTCTCCAACCTGCTCGTGGTGCTGTGCTCCGACTCCTCCACCCAGCCGGTGATCAACACCGGCGGCCTCCATGGCGCGTAGTCATGGCGCGTAAGAACGTGCCCCTGCGCATCGACCCGGCGGTGTACGACGCCATCGCCCGCTGGGCGCACGACGACCTGCGCAGCGTGAACGCCCAGATCGAGGTGATGTTGCGCGACCAGCTGCGACGGGCGGGACGCCTGCCGTCGTCCACCGGTGAACTCCCCCGTCGCGGCCGGCCGCGCAAGGAGCAGGAACCACCGCAGGAGAGTCAGACGTCCCCGGGAAGGTCCTCGGAGGACAGGTAGCGCAGCCGCGCCGACAGCACCTGGATCTCCGGACGCGACGCCACGAGGCGTTCCACGGACTCCAGCACCTCCACGACGTGCTCCCGGTCCGCGCTGACCGCCGACGCCCCGATCCCCGTACGACGGTGCAGGTCACGGTGGTCGACCTCGGCGACGGAGATCCCGAACTTCCGGTGGACCTCGGCGATCACCGGTCTCACCACGGAGCGTTTCTGCTTGAGGGAGTGCACGTCACCGAGGAGAACGTCGAGTTCAAGAGTTCCGATCCACATATGGCCCGCAACATTAGCGCAGCTTTTCCGGTACAGTCCGGCAGCCTACCCCCGCCCCACCCCGTGTGAGGCACGAGGACGACTTCAGGAGGCTCCGGAACCGTGAAGGAACAACTCAAGATATCCATGGCATTCCTCGGCCTGCTGGTCGGCGCCGGATTCGCCACCGGACTCGAGGTCATCCAGTACTTCGCCTCCTTCGGCCTCAGCGGCCTGTGGGGTGCGGTCCTGGCCGGCCTGGTGATGACCGTGGCCGGCGCGGTGATCCTGCAGCTCGGCAGCTACTTCCTCGCCGACGAGCACAAGGCGGTGTTCCGCAGCATCACCCACCCGGCGGCCTCCTGGGCACTGGACATCGTGGTCACCCTGACCCTGTTCTGCATCGGCTTCGTGATGCTCGCCGGTGCCGGGTCCAACCTGGAGCAGCAGTTCGGTCTCCCCTCCTGGATCGGCTCACTGGTCATGACGGTGCTGGTGATGGTCACCGGGCTCCTCAACGTGGACAAGGTCAGCGACATCATCGGCGCGCTGACCCCGCTGCTGATCATCGCCGTACTCGTCGGGTTCGTCTACACCCTGTTCAACCTGCCGGACGACTTCAGCGCCGTCAGCGACATCGCCGTCCAGGAGGAGTCGCCGGTGAGCCCGTGGTGGCTGTCGGCACTGAACTACAACGGCCTGGCCCTGTTGCTGGGCGTGTCGATGTCCCTGGTGATCGGCGGCAACCACGCGAACATGCGTGCCGCGGGACGCGGCGGTCTGCTCGGCGGCGTCATCTACACCGTCCTGCTGATCCTGGCGGTGTTCACCCTGCTGGCGAACATCGAGACCGTCTCCGGCGACGACGTCCCGATGCTCACGCTGTTCGACTCGATGCACCCGGCGATGGCGTACGTGATGGTGTTCATCATCTTCGCGATGATCTTCAACACCGCCATCGGCATGTTCTACGCCCTGGGCAAGCGCGTCACCTCCTCGCGTCCGGGCTGGTACACACCGGTGTTCCTGTCCCTGTGCGCGGTCGGCTACGCGGTGAGCTTCGTCGGCTTCGACACCCTGATGACCTACGTCTACCCGGTGCTCGGCTACCTCGGCATGGCGATGGTCGTCATGCTCGTCGGCTGGTGGCTCTACGCACGGACCCGCCTGTCCGAGGAGAGCGGGCACCGCGAGAAGATCCAGGACCTCACCGAACGCCGCGAGGACGACGGTCAGGACTTCGGGTCCGAGGAGGAGTCCCAGCTCTCCGAGGAACTCGAGGAGTCCGACATGGACTCCGGGGAGCTCGCCGAGGCGGTGACCGAGGAGGTCATCGAAGAGGCCGAGGAGACTGAAGACACTGAGGACGCCGAAGACGGCGAAGACGGCGAAGACGGTACCGGGGCCTCCGGGGAAACCGACAACAGCGGGGACACCCGGACACCGGTGCCGCACTAGTCCCCACCACCGTCATCTCAGTCATGCCCCAGGTCAAGAAATCGACGATTCTTGACCTGGGGCATGACTCAGCTGACATCAGGGTCGACGGCGCCCCGTTCAGAACGCCGACCCGTCGAGACCGGGTGGCCGCTGCCGTACGACGCGGGCCAGCGACCACGTGGTGATCGTCCTGATCGTGTCCGCCACCCCAACATGTGCAGATCAAGCGGCCGATTTCCGTATGTGCTTGACCCTCTCACCCTGTGAGGGTGTCTGCTGGCCACATGACCACCAACACCCGCCTGAGCACCGCCTTCACCGCGCAGGACGCAAGCTCCCGCATGCGCGCCGCACTCGCCGCCGGCAGCGACCCCCGCCCCGGGGACGTCGCCGACCTCGTCGCGCAGTGCGCCGTGGAACCGGACTTCTTCGTGCGCGACATGCTCACCTGGGCCTTGACCAGGCATCCCCACGCCGACGTCGTGCCCGTCCTGCTCACTCAACTGCACTCGCCCACCGCGCAGGCGCGCTCGCAGGCACTGCACACGCTGTCGAAGATCGGTGAGGTGGCGGCGGTGGCGTCCTACCCCCACATCACCGACGACCTGCTGCAGGACGCCGACGACGAGGTCGCGCGCACCGCGTGGCGTGCGGCGGTCGGGCTCGTCCCTCAGCCCGAGGCACCACGCCTGGCCGTCCGGCTGAGCGGACAGCTCGGACGCGGGGACCGGGAGCTGCGCCGCAGCCTCACCCGCGCCTACCTGGAGCTCGGGGAGGACGCCCGGGGCGTCCTGCGCACGCACGGGTCCCGCCACGCCGCGGCCACCCTGCTGCTGCTCGACGACCCGGACCTCGGATTCGACGCCGCCGAGTACGAGGCACAGCGGGCCCGGCCCGGGATAGACTCGAATGATGCTGATCGGTGAGGTGTCCCGGCTGTCGGGTGTGAGCGTGCGGATGCTGCGCCACTACGACGAGCACGGCCTGGTCAGCCCGTCGAACCGCACGTCCGGCGGCTACCGCGACTACGACCGCGGCGACGTGCACCGGCTGATGAAGGCCGAGGCGCTGCGTGCCCTGGGCATGGGCGTCGCGGAGGTCCGCACCGCGCTGGACGACCCCGGTCTCGACGTCGGTGCGGTCCTCGACCGGCTGCGCGCCGAGACCCGGGACCGCATCCGCGCCGAGCAGGCGCTCCTGGACCACCTCGACACCGTGCGCGGACGCCCCGGCACGACCCCGGGCACGTGGGACGACGTCCTCGGACTCACCTCCCTTCTCACCGCACTGCGCTCCGACGACCCGGCGCGTCGCCAGTCCGCCGCGCTCACCGCGTCCGACCGTCCCACGGCGGGGGCGCTGGTGGAGCTCTACCTGGAGGAGGACGACCCGAACGTGGCCGGCGCGCTGCGCTGGTCGCTCGTGCGCACGGCAGGGGACGCGGCAGGGGACGTAGCAGGGGACGTCACCGCGGAGCTGTCGGGGCATCTCCCCCATGCCGACCCGGCGGTGCGGCTGCGTGTCGTGGAGGTGCTGCGCGAGATCAACGACGCCCGGGCCACGACCATCCTCACCGACCTGCTGGACGATCCTCCCCCGGTCCGCGGTGCCTGTGCGCTCGCCCTCGCCCGCCGCACCGACTCACCCGCCCTGGTGGGAACGCTCGTCGAGATGGTGCTCACCGGCGACCACGACGTGGAGGCCGCCGAGGCACTCGCGGTGATGCGCACGCGCAGATCGACGTCCTACGACGACATCCCCGCGACCCTGGTGGCGGCGGTGTCCGGCGCGTCACCGGATGCGCGCCTGCGCGTGGTCCAGGCGCTCGCCGAGATCACACCGGACTCCCCGGACGTCCTCGCCGCCTTCACCGACGACGCCGACCCACGGGTCGCCCGGACCGCCCGGGCCCTCAGTCGTCGGTAGCCAACCGGGCGAAGGTGTCGAGGTCGTTGAAGGCCCCGCGCAGCATCTCGGCGTCGCGCGCCGTGCCCTCGTGCCGGAACCCCGCCTTGAGCGCCACCGCGCAGGACGCCACGTTCTGCGGGTTCGCCTTGATCTGCACACGGTGCACCCGGTAGTCGAAGAGGAAGTCGACGACCGCGCCCACCACCGCGCTCATCAGGCCACGGCCGCGCAGGTGCGGGGCGGTGGTGTAGCCGAGTTCCACGCACCGGTCCTGCCGGTCGACGAGGCGGACCTCCAACGTGCCGCCGAAGTCGCCCGGCGAGGTCGGGTCGTCGACGATCCACAGCATCGCCGCCGGTGAGCGTGCCATGGTGAGCAGGAACATCTCGGCGTCGCGGGAGGAGTAGTTCTCCGAGAGGGAGGAGTAGTTCTCCGAGAGGGAGGTGAATCTCCGCGAGTCCTCGTGCCTGCTGGAGGTGACCAGACCGGCGATGTCGGTGTTCACCGGGGCGCGCAGCCGCAGCGTGGAGCCGTCGGCGAGCTCTCCCACGATGTCCGCGGACGGCAGGGGCCAGCTCAACGGGGCATGAGGGTCATTCATGACCGTCGAGACTACCCGCCCAGCAGCCAGTCGTTCGGGCTGAACAGTTCCACGTTGACGCCCGCGGGTGCCAGGCTCCCGGCCATGTCATCCGCCATGTCCTCGAGCTGCGCACGGACGTCCTGCAGGAAGCTGTTGCCGCCGCACAGGTACCAGTGCGCCCCGCCAGGCAGGACGCCCTCCCCGGCCAGGGTGGGCAGGTCGATCCGGGCACCGTCGGCACGGTAGGCGGTCCGCACGTGCACCGTCGCCCCCGCCGCCCGCAGGGCCTCGACGTAGCCCTCGGTGGCCTCGCGCTGCGCATGCGAGGCGGCGTCCCCGTCGGCGTGCAGGACGGTCACCGTGGGACGTGTGTCGGCAGCTGCCAGCACCGACAGCATACCGGTCATCGGTGTCGAACCGATCCCCGAGCTGACCAGGACGACCGGTGCCGCACCGGCGAGGACGTCGCGGTGGAGCACCAGGTCACCGGCCGGCAGGGTGGCGTCCACCCGGTCGCCGACGGCGAGGTCGTCCACCAGGGCGGTGGACACCTCCCCGTCGCGTTGGACGGCGATGCTGAACCCGTCGTCGTCCCACGCCACCAGGGAGTACTGGCGCAGCTGGCGGGCGCCGTCGGCCATGACCACGCCGACGGAGACGTACTGCCCCGGGCGGGCCTCGGCGAAGTCGGTGGCGGCATCGGCGGCGGCGAAAGTGAGCTCCGTGACCGTCGCCGACAGGGCGCGGCGTCCGGTGAGCTCCGCGTCGCGGAAGACGTCGCCGGGTGCGACCCCGGCCGAACGGTACATCCCGGTCTCGGCGTCGATGAGCACCTGCGCCATCAGCCAGTAGACCTCGTCCCACGCCTCGGCGACCGGCGGGGTGACCGCGTCGCCGAGGACCTCGACGATCGCGGCGAACAGGTGGTCGTGCACGATCTGGTACTGGTCGGCGGTGATCCCCAGGGAGACGTGCTTGTGCGCGATGCGCGACAGCATCGCCACCGGGTCCGGGGCGGAGGGGTCGACGAGCATCGAGGCGAAGGTGGCGACCGAGGCCGCCAGGGCCTTCTGCTGGTCGCCGGCACGCTGGTTGCCACGGTTGAAGGTGTCCCGGAGGAGTTCGGGGTGTTCCTCGAACATGCGGGCGTAGAAGTTCGGGGTGATCTCGTTGATGTGCGCCCCGACGAGCGGCAGGGTGTCCCTCACCGTGGACTCGTGGTCCGGGGTGAGGCGCCCGGCGCGGAAAGGCTCAGCTGCCGGCGAGGCAGTGGACGGGGCGGACGGGGTGGTTGCGGTGGTTGACATCGGGGAGCTTCCTTAGAGGTTTGTACAGCTGAGTACGGGTGTCCGGGGTGGACGCCACTACGGGCGCGTCCGTGGTGCGGGGATCTGGGGCATGCCCACACCGACCGCCCCGCGGGGCCCTCCCGCGGCGTTGCGGTCGATGAGTGTGCCCAGGGTGATGCCGTCGAAGGTGGAGTAGAAGCTCTCCTGGGCCTCGGCGAGCAGGTGGCGCAGTGAGCAGCCCCGGCCGGCGAGCGGGCACGGGGTGTCCCCGTCGCAGTCCACGACTTCGTGGCGACCCTCGAGCTCACGCAGCAGCGCACCGACGTCGACGGCCCGCGCACCTTCGGCCAGGTACACCCCACCGGCGCGGCCACGGACCGAGCCGAGGATCCCGGCTCCGGTCAGCCGGGCCACGACCTTCTTCACGTGCGAGGCCGGTGCCGCCGTCTGGACCGCGAGCTCGCCGATGGTGCGTCGTTGCGCCGGATCGACCGCCCCGGCCGCCCCGGTGTCACCGAGGATCATCAGCGAGCGGAGCCCCAGGTCGGTGAACTTCGTGAGGTGCATGACCCCAACGCTAGGCCCCCTCGACCTAAAAGGTACATCTGAAATACCCCGTAAAAGATCGCCCCACCAGCAGGTCAGGGTACGTTTACCGCTCCCCCACCGGCGGGTTCACCCCGGACGCCCGTGCAGTGATTGATCTCCGTCACATTTTCCCCGTCCCTCTGCTCCCCGGCCCCCGACCGGCCCCCGACGACCCCCGCGGGGTCGGCTAGACCCCTACGCAGGGTGGCGCGGGTTCAGCAGTCCGGAACCGACGGGCACGTCCGCCGGGTCCGCGCTCAGGGTGACCTGCTCGTTGGCGTCGTCGACGAAGACGACCCGCGGGTTGTAGTCCTTGAGCTCCTCGGCGTTGTACTGGCCGTAGGCGATGATGATGACCAGGTCACCGGGGTGGACCAGGTGGGCGGCGGCACCGTTGATCGAGATCATGCCGGAACCACGCTCGCCGGTGATGGCGTAGGTGGTCAGCCGGGCGCCGTTGTCGACGTCGACGATGTCGATCTGCTCGCCCTCGAGCAGGTCGGCGGCCTCCATCAGGTCGGCGTCGATGGTGCACGAGCCCACGTAGTGCAGGTCGGCCTGGGTGACGGTCGCCCGATGGATCTTGGACTTCATCATGGTGCGGATCACGTGCAGTACCCTACTCGCTCGACGTGCCGGACGTAACCGCTTCGGCTTCTTCGCCCTGCTCATCGCACGGCTCGTCACCGATGTTGCGGAACCCGATGCCCAGCGGCACGCCCACGTTGTCGATCAGGCGGGTGGCGCCGACCCGGGCGGCGACGAGCAGCCGGGCGTCACCCTTCTCGGGGGCCTCGCCGAGGTCGAGACCACGCAGCTCGAGGTAGTCGACCTCGATCCCCGGCGAGGTGGCGAGCACCTGGCGGGCGGTGTCGAGCACGGCGTCCGCCCCGTCCTCGGCGACGTGTGCTCCGGCGAGCAGGGCGGCGGACAGTGACATCGCCGCGTTGCGCTCCTCCCCGGAGAGGTAGACGTTGCGCGAGGACTTCGCCAGTCCGTCTGCCTCACGCACCACGGGTACGCCGTGGACCTTCACCCCGAGGTTGAGGTCGGTGACCATCTGCTGGATCAGCACGAGCTGCTGGTAGTCCTTCTCCCCGAAGAAGGCGTCGCTGCAGTGGGTGATGCGGAAGAGCTTCGAGACCACGGTCAGCACCCCGGCGAAGTGCGTGGGACGCTGCGCACCCTCCAGGGTCGCGCCGGTGTCGCCCGGCAGGACGGTGGTGCGAGGGCCGTTGGGGTACATCTCCCGCGGGCTGGGTGCGAAGACGGCGTCGACGCCGGCGGCGGTGAGCTTCTCCACGTCGGAGTCGAGGGTGCGCGGGTAGGCGTCGAGGTCCTCGCCTTCACCGAACTGCAGCGGGTTGACGAACACGGACACCACCACCAGTGCGCGCGGCAGCGCCTGGGCGGCGCGCACGAGCGCGAGGTGGCCTTCGTGCAGCGCACCCATCGTGGGCACCAGGACGACGGGGCGTCCGGCCTTGCGCATGGCACGGGTGAGCTCACCGATGCTGTCGATGTCGGTGTAGACGGTGGCCTGACCCGGGGTGAAACTCACCGGTGACTCTCCTTGCGGGGTGACGGTACGAAAATTCGCGGAACGCTAGAACACCCTAGTCGCCCCGGCACCGCCCACCCCAGTCAGGGCTGGTCGAGCGCGCGTTCCACGTTCAACGACCCGACCGCCCGCGCGGTGCGGAGCGCGTCCTGCCGGTAGGACGCCGCGAGCCCACCGTGTCCCCCGCCGACTTCCTCGAGCGCGGCGACGTGGCGCAGGACGGTGGCCGCGTCGTCCCGGGCCGTCGGCCCGGTCAGCGCGGCCGTCCGGCTCTCCAACGCCCCGGTGAGCGCGGCGGGCAGGATCCGGCGCAGCAGCAACGCCGCCCGCGGGTCCTCCGCCGCCACAGTCGCGTCGTTGCTCAGCGCGTGGTCGAGCATGCGCATCGCCTCGACGACCTGGGTGACCAGATGGTTCGCGCCGTGCGCCATCGCCGCGTGGTACACGGTGCGCTGCTCCTCGGCCACCGGCACGGCGATCCCGCACATCGAGGCCACGAGCAGCTCGGCGACGGCCGTGCCGGTCTCGGAGTCGGTGGTCACACCCCAGGCGCAGCCGGCGAGGTTGTCGGTGTCCTCGGGGCGTCCACGGAAGGTCATCGCCGGGTGCAACGCCAGAGGCAGTGCACCGGTGTCGGTGACCGGTTGGAGTACCTCGCAGCCCAGGGCACCGGCGGTGTGCACCACGATCTGGCCGGCCCGCACGGTGCGGGCCACCTGGTCGATCACCCCGGGCAGCTGCGGGTCCGGTACGGCCAGCACCACCAGTGCGGCCTGGGCGACCTCGGCGATGTCGGAGGCGGAGTCGCCGTGGACGGCCACCCCGGGCAGTCGTGCACGGGCGTTCTCACGCGACGCTGCGGAGCGGGCGACCACACCGTGCACGTGGTGGCCTGCGCGCAGCAGGGCCTCGGCGACGGCGGTGCCCACGGCCCCGGCGGAAATGACTCCGACCGACAGGCGTGGTTCCTGTCGGTCGGTGGGTGCGGTGTCGTTCACGGGGGACGAGTCTACCGGGCGTTCTTCTTCATCTGTGCCATCAGCTCGGCGACGGTGACGCCCTGGTCGGACTCGTCGGCACGACGACGGCCGTGGACCTCGGCCTCCTCGGCACGACGGCGGCGGCCCTGTGACTGGCCCTGGGACGGGGCAGCGGCCGGCTCTTCCGCCACCGGCGTCGCCTCGGCGCGCTGCTCCGGCTGTGCGGGCTGTGCCGGCTCGGCGGCGGGCTCAGCGGCGGACTCGGCGGACGGGGCCGGCGTGTCCTGCTGCTCCGACCAGCGGGGGCGGGACTCGGCTGCCGGGGTCGCCTCAGAAGACTTCTGCCCCTGCTCCGCCTCGGTCTCCGACGTGCCACCGGTGGGCTCCATCGAGCGGGTGTCGACGACCATCGGGATCTGGGTGGTGTCCTCGCTGTCCGCACCCGACCAGCGCACGGCGGCGAAGGTGCCCGTGGAGAAACCGCCGCGGCGTCCACCGGAGCGGTTCTGCCCGCCCTGCGGGGCATTCTTCTGGGCACCCTTCTCGGCATTCTTCTGGGCGGGAGCCCCAGCCTGGGCCGACTGGGCCGGTGCAGCCGACTCGGCGCGCTCGTGCGCCCCGGGGTGACCGCCCGTCTCCCCGGCACGCGAGACGTTGCGCTCCAGTTCGATGATGCGCTCGGCACGGGCCTTCAGCGACACCTGCTCGCCGTCCCACGCCCCACCGGACAGGTCGGAGAGCTGTTCGCGCATCGCCTCGAGCTCCTTGCGGATGGCGTCGAGGGTCTTGTCGTGCTCGCTGCCGAGACGGTTGCGGTAGTCGTTCTCCAACTGCACCTCGCGGCGCTGTGACTCCGAGCGTTCGCGGTCCAGCTCCGCCTTGTGGCGGCGCTCCTGCTCCTGACGCCGGCTGCGCTCCTCACCGATGATGCCGGAGTAGCGCGACACGAGGATCGCGCCGAAGAACGCCGCCCACAGGGAGGTGATCACGGCGATGTTCAGCCATCTCTCCGAGTCGACGAAGAACATGATGATCGTCGCCGCGAGGGCGAGGACGAACACCAGGTACATCAGCAGCTTCAGACCATTTCCCGGCGTGGAGGAACCGCTCCGGCTCGACGGATCGGGTAGCCGGTGCGAATCGTCGGGCGAATACGCGGAACTCATGGCGTCAAGAATACATCGCCGCGCCCGTCCTCACCGTCGGCATCGCCGGGAGGGACCAGACAACTTCGTTCCAGCAGCACACCGGCCACCGTCATCGCCACCGCCGCCAGCAACGACACCACCACCCCCGGGGCGTCCTGCTGCGCGGCGAGCAGCTGGCCGTGACGCAGCAGCACGTACACCGCCACCCCACCGTAGAAACCGACCGCCAGGGCACCGATCCAGCCTGCGGCAGTGCCGAACAGCGCGCAGCGGGAGATGAACACCGGCGACATCTGCGACCGGTCCTGCCCGACCTCACCGTCGGCGATGCGGCGGCGCACCATCACGGCCAGCACACCGGCGACGGCGGCGAAGACCCACAACGCCAGCGAACCGCTGACCCGGATCGGCGGGTAGCTGCCGTAGAACACCCACACCGCGGCGAAGGACACGACCCCGGCGGCGACCGCCGAGGTGGCGAGCAGCCCCACACTGGTCTGGTTCATGGGGCCCATCGTACGTCGGGCAACGCCCGGATTCCGGCGAGCGCGTCAGCGTCCCCACCGTCGAGGTCGGCGAGCAGCTGACGCATGGGCCGTCCGTCGAGCACGGCCTGCGGGTCGGCGTCCAGCCACGGCGCCAGGACGAAGGCGCGCTGGTGCGCCCACGGGTGCGGCAGCACGAGCTCCTCGCCCCATTGCCCCTCACTGCGCACACCGGCGTAGTCGATGATGTCGATGTCGAGGGTGCGCGGCCCCCAGTGCCGCGAGCGCACGCGGCGCGCGGCCTGCTCAAGATCCTGGCAGTGGTGCAGCAGTGTCAGCGGGGACAGGGTGGTCTCCACGACGAGCACGCAGTTGCGGAACTCCTCCTGGTCGGTCACCCCCCACGGCGCGGTGGCGTACATCGCGCTGGCGGCCAGCGGCCTGACCCCGTCGACACCGTCTGTCCCCGCCAGGGCGTGCGCGGCACGGCGGATCTGGTCCTCCGGGGCGGACAGCGTGCCGGGCAGGTTCGAGCCGAAGGCGAGGACGGCCGGCACCGCAGGCTCCACAGGCACGGCTCCATCGGCGCTCATGTGCGCGTCCCGGGGCTCTTGCGCGACCGGCGCGCCACGACCCGCACGTCGGAGAACGGGTGGTGGATCGGCGCGTCCGGCTTGTGGACGGTCACCTCCACGGCGACCACGCCGGCCACCTCGTTGATGCGGTCGGCGATGGTCGCCGAGACGGTCTCGATGAGGTCCATGCTCGGCCCCGAGACGATGTCCACGGCGATGTCGGCGAGGTCGACGTAGGAGATGGTACGGGTGATGTCGTCGTCGGCGACGGCGTCGGTGAAGTCCGTCCAGACCACCAGGTCGACGATGAACTTCTGGCCCTGCTCCTTCTCGAAGTCGTAGACCCCGTGGTAGCCGTAGACCTCCAGGCCGGCCAGTTCGATGCGGTCAGCCACGACGGGCCCTCCATCCTCCAGGTAGTGCGGGTCCGTGGCCGGTGGCCACGGCGTGTGCGACGTCGACGGCCGCGCGGTTGGGTGCCACGTCGTGGACGCGCACGGCCCAGGCGCCGGACGCCGCGGCCAGGGCGCTGACCGCGGCGGTGGCGTCGTCGGCGGACTCCGGGGTCCCCGGCGCACCGTCGTCGCCGGGACGCAGGGCGGTGAGGAACCTCTTGCGGCTCGCGCCGATGAGCACCCGGTGGCCCAACTCCAGGTAGGAACGCATGCCCGAGAGCAGCGCCCAGTTGTCGTCGGCGTCCTTGGCGAACCCCAGGCCGGGGTCGACGATGATGCGGTCGTGGTCGATTCCCCCGTCCTGTGCCTTCTCGGAGAGTTCCGCCAGCACCCGGCAGACGTCGGCGACGACGTCCCCGCCGTGGTCGGCGCGTCCTTCCGCGGACTCGAAACGCTGCGCGCGCCAGTGCATCAGGCAGTAGTCGGCCCCGAAGTCACCGACGGTGGCGTACATCTCGGCGTCGGCGAGCCCGCCGGAGACATCGTTGACGATCTCCGCCCCGGCCTCCATCGCGGCGGCCGCCGTACTGGAGCGCATGGTGTCCACACTGGTCATGATGCCTTCGGCGTGGAGTTCACGGATCACCGGCACCACCCGGGACGCCTCGACGTCCGCCGGCACACGGGTGGCACCGGGGCGGGTGGACTCCCCGCCGACGTCGATGATGTGCGCGCCCGCGGCGACCATCTCCCGGGCGTGCGCCAGGGCGCGGTCGGTCGTCGACCACATGCCGCCGTCGGAGAAGGAGTCGTCGGTGACGTTGAGGATCCCCATCACCGCGGTCGGGAATGCTGGCGTTCCGCTCATGGTGCCTGCCGTGCTCAGTGCCCGCGGATGAGGCTGAGGGCCTCGGCACGGGAGCGGGCGTCCTCACGGAAACCACCGCGCACCGCGGAGGTCACCGTGGTCGCACCGGGCTTGCGGATACCGCGCATCGCCATGCACAGGTGCTCGGCCTCGATGACCACGATCACCGCGTGCGCCTCCAGCTTCTCCGACACGGCGTCGGCGATCTGGCTGGTCAGACGCTCCTGCACCTGGGGTCGTTTGGCGAAGCCGTCGGCCAGGCGCGCCAGCTTGGACAGCCCGGTGACGGTGCCGGAGTCGCCGGGGATGTAGCCGATGTGGGCGTGCCCGTAGAACGGCACGAGGTGGTGCTCGCAGGTGGAGTACACCGGGATGTCCTTGACCAGGACGAGCTCGCGGTGGTCCTCGTTGAAGGTCTTGGCGAGCACCTCCCGCGGATCGTCGTACAGCCCACCGAAAGACTCGCGGTAGGCACGCGCCACCCTCGCCGGGGTCTCCTGAAGCCCCTCGCGGTCGGGGTCCTCACCCACGGCGAGCAGTAGTTCACGCACGGCCGCCTCGGCACGGGCCTGGTCGAAGGGACGTCCGGTACTCAGCGAGACCGGTGCGTTCGCTGCGCCGTTCGCTGCGCCGTTCTCCGGGTCGTGTTCAGTGTCAGTCACGGTGTCGGTTCAGTCTTTCTCGTCAGTGTCGTCGCGGCGGTGATGGCGACCGCCGTCATCCTGGGTCCCGCCATTCTGGGCCCTCAGGTTACGCGTCGGCGCATCGTCACTCGTCCACGGGTTGTCCGGTCGCTCGCTCTCCGGCAACTGGAAACCACGGAGCTCCTGCTCCGCCGGGCCGGAGGCGGGGCCGGACGGTCCCGCACCGTAGCTGCTCTCACCGGGGTGACGTCCGCCCGCGTCCGGGGCCGCCTCGGGGTCGACGCGGTCCTGACCACCCCACAGGTGGTCCGGGTGCGAGGCACCGCTCCAGCGGCCCGGAGCCGACTGCGACGACTGTGACGGTGCGGCGGGGCCGTCCTGCTCGCTCCCGTCGCGTTGCTCCTCGAGTTCGCCGGCCTGCTGACGACGCCGACGCTCGATGCGCGCCTTACGCGCCTCGGAGAAGAAGTCGTTGCGGGCGGGCAGCTCCTCGCCACGCTCGCGGGCCAGCTCGGTGGGGGTCTTCACCGGCTCGCGGAAATCCTTCGGGTGGCCGGCGTCCTGGTTCGGGAAGACGTCGCTGACCTCCACCGGCTCCATGTCGTCGAAGATGGCCTCCAGGTCGGGACGACGCAAGGTCTCCTTCTCCAGCAGCTTCTCCGCCAGGCGGTCGAGGTAGTCGCGGTTGTCGCGCAGGATGCCGTAGGCCACCCCGTGCGCCTTCTCGATGAGCATGCGCACCTGGTCGTCGATGGTGGCGGCCACCGCCGGGGAGTACTCCAGCGAACCCTGACCGCCACGGCCCACGAACGGGTCGCCCTGCTCCTCGCCGTACTTCACGGCCCCGAGCTCCGGGCTCATGCCGTACTCGGTGACCATCGAACGGGCGATCTTCGTGGCCTGCTCGATGTCGGACGAGGCGCCGGTCGTCGGCGAGCCGAAGACCAGCTCCTCCGCCGAGCGCCCGCCCATGGCGAACACCAGCCGGGCGAAGAGCTCCGAACGGTTGTACATGCCCTTGTCGTCCTCCGGCACGGCCATGGCGTGACCGCCGGTACGCCCGCGCGCGAGGATCGTGACCTTGTACACCCGCTCGATGTCCTTGATGCCCCACGCCGCCAGCGTGTGGCCGCCCTCGTGGTAGGCGGTGACCTTCTTCTCGTGCTCCGAGATGATCTTCGTGCTGCGGCGCGGACCGCCGATCACCCGGTCGGTCGCCTCCTCCAGCGCGTCGCCGGTGATCACGTTGCCGTCCACCCGGGCGGTCAGCAGCGCCGCCTCGTTGAGCACGTTGGCCAGGTCCGCGCCGGACATGCCGACCGTGCGCTTGGCCAGCGACCTCAGGTCCACGTCCGGTGCCAGGGGCTTGCCCTCGGAGTGCACGCGCAGGATCTGCTCGCGCCCGGCGATGTCCGGGTTGCTCACCGGGATCTGACGGTCGAAGCGGCCCGGACGCAGCAGCGCCGGGTCCAGGATGTCCGGACGGTTCGTCGCGGCCATCAGGATCACGTTCTCCCGGTCGCTGAAGCCGTCCATCTCCACCAGCAGCTGGTTGAGGGTCTGCTCACGCTCGTCGTGGCCACCACCCATGCCGGCACCACGCTGGCGGCCGACCGCGTCGATCTCGTCGACGAAGATGATGCAGGGGCTGTTCTCCTTGGCGGTCTTGAACAGGTCGCGCACACGCGAGGCACCCACGCCGACGAACATCTCCACGAAGTCCGAGCCGGAGATCGTGTAGAACGGCACACCGGCCTCACCGGCGACCGCCCGGGCCAGCAACGTCTTACCCGTGCCGGGAGGACCGTAGAGCAGCACACCACGCGGGATCTTCGCGCCCAGGTGCTCGTAGCGCTCCGGGTTCTGCAGGAAGTCACGGATCTCGTCGAGCTCCTCGACCGCCTCGTCCGCACCGGCGACGTTGTCGAAGGTGGTGTCCGGGTTGTCGACGTTGAGTTCCTTGGCCTTCGACTTGCCGATGTTGAAGGCACCGCCGGGACCACCCTGCATCCGGGTGAGGAAGAACAGCAGCAGACCACCGATCAGAAGGATCGGCAGCAGCATCACCAGCATCGAGCCCAGCAGACTGTCCTGGGTGACGTTGGTGGAGTAGCTGTCGGCGTCCGACGCCTCGACGCGGTCGAAGACCGTGTCCGCCGCACGCGCAGGGTACTGCGCGGTGACCTGGTCGATGCCGTCCTTGCCGTCCACGCTGATCTCGTTGCGCAGCGTCATCTGCAACTGCTGCTCACGGTCGTTGATCTGCACCTCGGCGACGTTGTTGTCGTCGAACTGCTTCATTGCCACGGACGTGTCGACGTCGTCGTAACCACGCGTGGAGTCGGTGAGCACACCGAAGGCGTAGATGACGACGAGAACCGCGGCGACGATGGCGGCGATCCTCAGAACCCTCTTCTTGTTCATAGTCCCACTAGCGTATCGCAGGACGCGGCGTGCCGTTCCTAGCCGTACACCTAGCTGTACACGCTGGGCCGCAACGTGCCGACCCACGGCAGGTCACGGTAACGCTCGGCGTAGTCCAGCCCGTAGCCGACCACGAAGTCGCTGGGGATGTCGAAGCCGATGTCGGTGGTCTCCACGTGGCGCTGCACCGCCTCCGGCTTACGCAGCAGCGTCACCACCTCCAGGCTCTTCGGCCCGCGACCCCTGAGGTGGTCGACGAGCCAGTGCAGGGTGATTCCGGACTCGATGATGTCCTCGAGGATGATCACGTTGCGCCCCTCGATGTCACGGGTGAGGTCCATGCGGATCTCCACCGTGCCCGAGGACTCCGCCGACTGTCCGTAGGTCGACAGCGCCATGAACTCCATCTGCGTGGGGATGTCCATCGCCCGGGCGAAGTCAGCGATAAAGTAGGTCGCCCCCTTGAGCACGCACAGCAGGATCGTGTCCTCGTCCTCACCGCGGTAGCGGTCGCTGGCGGCCTTGGCCATCTCGGCGATCCGGGCGTGCAGCGTGGTCTCGTCGACGAGCACCCCCTCGACGTCGTCGTGGTAGCAGTTGTCCGGCACGTCGGCGTTCTTGGCGATCATCACGGGGTCCTGTCCTCTTGCTCTAGTACTAGCTTGCTGCCGGTGTCCGTCCGGCGGCGACGCACCACCAGACGACGGGTGTCCCCCATTGTAGAGGTCGGGTACGGTACCGCCACGCCCCCCTGCCCGTGCCAGTCGGCGACCAGCGCGTCCAGCGCGTCCAGGTGCCGCGACGTCAGCGGACCTGCAGCCCCGCCGAGCCACCGCCGCAGGACGCGCCGGCGTAGCGGCGCGGCGCGCCCCGCCACCGCGTCCACCGGCAGCGCCGAGTCCCCGGCGTCCCCCGGTACGTCCTGCAGCACCTCGGCGGCCAGGGCGTCGAGCAGGTCGGCGTCCTGCCGCAGCATCCGCGCCGAGCGGGCCAGCGCCTCGCCCACCCGGTCACCGAGGATCTCGCGCGCCAACGGCAGCAGCTCGTTGCGCACCCGCGAACGCAGGATCTCCGGACTCTCGTTGTGCGGGTCGTGCCACACCGGCAGGCCCAGCTCGGCACAGCTGCCGAGGGTGTCGGCACGCGAGACCCCGAGCACCGGACGTCCCAGCCACGCCGCACCGGCGTCCACCACCGGGTGCTCCTCGGCGAGCTCGCGCAGCCCGGCGAGACTACCGGTGCCCGACCCGCGGGCCAGCGACAGCAGCAGACCCTCGGCGTCGTCGTCGGCGGTGTGCGCGACGAACACGGGACGCCCGTCCGCGTACTCGCCCAGCGCCCGGTAACGGGCCACCCGCGCGCCGGCCTCGCCGGTACCGGTGACCTGCACCCGCACCGTGGCCGCCCTCGCCCCCACCCCGGCGCAGGCCCGGGCGGCGTCCTCGGCGACCTGCGCCGAGGCGTCCTGCAGGCCGTGGTCCACGGTGACGGTGGTGACCTGCAGGCCGGCGTGGACGCAGGCGGCGGCGAGCGCCACCGAGTCGCCGCCGCCGGAGACGCCGCAGACGACCTCGGCGCCGGTGCGTCCGCCGAGACGTCCGGCGTACTCGTCGAGGAACCGGCGCAGACTGCGCCGCACGGCGAGGGTGTGGGGTGTGTCGATCACGGCTGCAGCCCGGGGGGGACCGTCACGCCGCCGCGCGCAGCGACGCCGCCAACCGGTCCAGGGCGGCGCGTCCTGCGTCCATGTCCGAACCGTTGGACAGGAAGGCGAAGCTCAGCGCCCGGCCGGACTCGGTGGTCACGGTGCCGGCCAGCGTGTTCACCCCGTCCAACGTGCCCGTCTTCGCACGTAGCCAGCCGGCCGCCTGCGAGGCACCGGAGTCCGTACCGTAGCGGTCGACCAGCGTGCCGTCGCCCGCGGCGACCGGCAGGGCGTCCAGCAGGACGCGCAGGTCGTCGTCCGTGCCGGCGGCGGTGATCAGACCGTCGAGGATGCGGGCGTTGAGACGGTTCGCCTCACTCATCCCGGAGTTGTCGCGCAGCACCGCGTCGTCCACGTCGAGGCCCTCCTCGGTCAGCGCGGCGAGCGTGGCCTTGGCCGCGCCCTCGAACGTGGGTTCCTCGCCACCGGCGACGGCGACCTCGCGGGCGACGGCCTCGGCCAGCAGGTTGTCGCTGTGCAGCAGCATGTCGCGCACCCGCGTGGTCAGCGGGGCGGAGTTGACCGTGCCCAGTGGCGCGTCTGCTGCATCTGCCGTGTCTGCTGCGTTCTCCCCGACGGCGACCTCGCTGTCGGAGGTGGTGACCGTGGCACCGTCGGCCCCGAGCGCGGAGGCCAGTGCGTCGCCCACGTCCGCCCCCGGGGTGGTGGAGCGCGGCGAGTAGGAGTCGGTCGGGTCCAGGCGCCCGGCGTCGATCATCACCGCCGACAGCGGGGCGACGTTGCCCATGCCGATGTCGTCGCGCGACCAGGTCTGGTTGAACAGCGACCCGGCGCGCACGGAATTGTCCACGACCACCTCGGTGACCTGGTCCTCCCCGAGCGCCTCGCTGACCTGTGCGGCGAGGTCGTCGATGTTGGCCGGGTCGGTGAAGAAGCCGGACCCCTCGGAGCGCTCCAGGGTGATGTCGCCGTCACCCTTGAGCACGATCTGCCCGGGCTTCGTGCCGCGGTAGACGCGGGTCGCGACGCGGTCGTCGTCGCCCAGGGTCAGCAACGCGGCCGTGGCGGTGGCCAGCTTCGTGGCGGACGCCGGGACGAGCATGTTGTCCGGGTTCTGCGACCAGAGCTCCTCGCCGGTGGCGATGTCCGTGACGTGGCCGGACAGGGTCCCCAACGCCGGGTCGGATGCCGGGGCGGCGAGTTCGTCGCTGACGTCCGGTGCCGCGCCCTCGGTCTCTGCCGCGGCGAGGACCGGCGTGGGCTCCGGGAGCTCCGGGGCGTCCGCCACGGTGTAGGCGTTGCGCTGGTGGATGACCAGGGCGGCAGCCACCACGACGGCCACGACGATGACGAAGGCGAGGATGCCGTAGAGCCAACGGCGCGAGGCGGACTTGCTCATCGGGGCATCGGTGCCTTCCTGCGTGGGCGGGTCGGGTCTGGGCGGATCGGAGCGGTACTGAATCCCCACCAGAGTATCGGACGGCTCCGGGGTCTCCCAGGCTGGCACGCGCCCGGCGGCGCCAGAGTCGCAACAGAGTCGCGGCAGAGTGGCGGTTTCCTCGCCGAAACACTGCGGCGGAGGTGTGCCGGACCGTAGTGTCTGCCCCATGACCACCGAACTGATCACCGCCTCCCGCACCGTCCAGGCCTCCCCCGACGCCGTCTGGGCCGCGGTCACCGACCTCGACGCCATCGGTGAGCGCAGCCCCCAGTGCCGCAAGATGTTCATCCTCGGCGGCACGCCCGGGGTCGGCACCACCACGCTGAATCTGAACCGCCGGGGCGTGCTGTTCTGGCCGACGTGGTCGAAGATCACCCGGTGGAGTCCCACCGAGACCCTGGAGTGGCGGATCCCGATCAACGGTTCGCACTGGCGTTTCGAACTCACCGACAACGGTGACGGCACCACCGAACTGACCGAGTCGCGCATCGTCGACGGTGACACGTCCCTGCTCTCGCGGGTTCTCGTCGCCACGGCGCTCGGCGGCAACGACACCTTCGAGGGGGAGCTGCGGGAGGGGATCGAACAGACCCTGGCGGCAATCGCGTCGAGCGCGGAGCGGGCAGGGTAAACTGACCTCCCATGAGCATCGAAGTCACCATCGAAATCCCCAAGGGTTCCCGCAACAAGTACGAGGTCGACCACAAGACCGGCAAGGTCTACCTGGACCGCTACCTCTTCACCCCGATGGCCTACCCGGCCGACTACGGCTTCATCGACGAGACCCTCGGTGAGGACGGCGACCCGTTGGACGCCCTGGTGATCCTGCCGGAGTCCGTCTTCCCGGGCGTCATCGTCGAGGCCCGCCCGGTCGGCGTGTTCAAGATGACCGACGAGGCCGGCGGTGACGACAAGCTGCTCTGCGTCGTCGACGACGTGCGCTTCGAGAAGTTCCAGGACATCGACGACGTCGCGCAGGACGTCAAGGACGAGATCGAGCACTTCTTCGTCCACTACAAGGACCTGGAGCCCGGCAAGGAGGTCAACGGGTCCGGCTGGGGCGACAAGGCCGAGGCCGAGCGCATCCTCGCCGAGGCCGTGGAGCGCCACAAGTAGGACGCCCCGGACGCACCGGGTACCCCGGGCGTGCTGTACGCCCCGGGCGTCCCCTCCTCCCCCACCGCCGTGACCTCACGGCGGCGGGGGTTTCGTTATTCCGTGGACTCCTGCTCGCGCCACAGCGTGCGGGTCGTCCAGTCGTTGTCAGCGGCGCGGGTGGCGCGCTGGAGATCGCCGTCGGCCAGCCACACGGTGTCCCGGCCGTCCGCCTGCACCTGGGCGCGCGGACCACAGGGTTCACTGAACACGACGTCCAGGGTCCCGGGGTCGACCAGAGAGATCCTCAGCCCCGATGACCCCGACCCCCTGCCAGCCCCTCCGATGACGACCGACCTCACGGTCACCCAGGGACCCGCGGTGTCGACCTCCATGTACTCGGACGAGACGTCGTCGGGCAGTCGCGACTCGCCGACGGCCTGCAGACCAGAGTCGAGGTATTGCAGCTCGTTGTTCTTCCAGATCATGACCACCTCGTCCGTGGCAAGTATCCGGGCACACGTGGTCGGTCCGTTGGCGTCGTCCTTGTTCAGCCAGCTCAGATACCCTTCATCGCTGACGTGTCCGAGATGCAGGGCGCCCCGTTGCTCTGGGCCGTGCCACGTCCGGTCTTCCGTACGCGACGCCTGCAGATCAGCCTCCTCATATCTGCCGACAATCCAACCGCCCCATGCCTCCGGCGCATCGACAACCTGGTCCATGTCATCCATCAGGACCGGCGGAACCGGCACCTCGCTCACAGAAATACCGCTACCGTCGTCGCCGCCCTCGAGCAGAAGTCTGCGGTGACCTTTGAGCGCCACCACACACCCGTTTCCCTGTGGACCCAGAATCACCCGCGTATACTGCTTGAATTCGCTGATCTTCACCGGGAGAGTCACTGTCTCCGACTCTCCACTGTGCAGGTCAGTCTTCCAGACCAGGGGAAGCGACTCATCAACACGCCAGAGGGTCGCTGACATCCCCGACTTCCCCGACTTCCCCGACTTCTCGGACTGATTCGCGGAGCCGCCTAGGCTGACAGCGAATCCTTCGAACCAAGTAGGTGTCGCCTTCCACGGCTCCGGCGATGTTGCCTCGTCGAGATCCAGTGTGAACCGTACTGACCGAACGCCGACATAGCGGCCCTTGGCCCTCCCGGACGGGAATGGCAGTCGCACAGCTCCGACATCGACCTCTAGGTCGTCACCTGCCAGCTGGATACGGCATACCCGGCCCCTCGTCGGAGATATGTTGGGAAGACCGATCCGGTAAGGATCGTGGTGCAGACTGCCGGTCACCCTCACATAGCCGACCACGGGCCGCGGTGCCGCCCACTGCGCCGTCCACCCGTCGCCACGCAGAATCGTCCACCACCGCCACGTGCCACCCTGCTCGACGCGCCAGGTCGGCGAGCGGACCTCCTCCGCCCAGGCATCCAGCGTCACAACATCGACACCACCGTGGTCCCCGTCGGTGACCTCCGCGAACACCAGGAGAAACGATTCGGTGTCACCGAGCGACGGCAGCGGATACCCGTCATCCTCGATCATCCAGGTCGCGATCTCCACCGGCAGTGTCCGGTGACCGGCGGGCGCGGGCTCCGGCGGTGGTACTGCGATACGTTGCATCTCCACGCGGAGCTCCGCGGCCGCTGTTGCCTCGTCGTCTGCCATGGCATCGACACTACCGGGATGCCAGCCACCCGCCTCTGCGTACACTGGGGCACCATGAGTGATTTCGAGACAGTGACACCGACCGACGTCCCGGCAGGGGCACAGCTCATCGACATCCGTGAGCCGGACGAGTTCAACCAGTGGCACGCCGAGGGCGCGACGAACCTGCCGCTCTCCGAGCTCCAGGCCCGCTACGGTGAGTTCGACCTGGACCGCGACATCTACCTGATCTGCCTGTCCGGCGGGCGTTCGGCGAAGGCCGCTCAGTGGCTGGAGATGAACGGCATCGACACCATCAACGTCGGCTCCGGCACCATCGGCTGGCGCGACGCGGGACTGCCAATCATCGGCACCGAGGGTTAGCAGAGGGTTAGGCCGGGGCCGGCACCACACCGGTCAACCCGGCGGGAACATCCCCGCCGCGATAGCGGGGGACCCCCATAGTTCGTACATCCCATTCGACACCCGTTAGGGTGGGGACATGCCGGATACCGCGAACCTCCCCAGCGAGCTCCTGAAGTCGCCGTCCTTCCAGCTCGAACGGCTGCGCCGGCGTACCCGCACGTTCGTGGAGACCGCACTGATGTCCGAGGGGTTCAACCTCCGGGAGTACTGGGTGCTGACCTACCTGGTCGACGGGGACGCCGCCAGCCAGGCGGAGCTGGGCGAGATCATCGGGGTGGACCGTTCCGACATGGTGCGGCTGGTGGACTCGCTGGAGAAGCGCAAGCTGGCCAAGCGGGACAAGGACCCCAACGACCGTCGCCGGCAGATCATCTCGGTGACGAAGAAGGGCCGCAAGGCCCAGCTCGTCCTCTCCCCCATCGTGCAGACCGCCGAGGACGACGCCCTGGACGAGTCGACCTCCAAGCAGCTCAAGCACCTGAAGAAGCTCGCGAAGTCGATCATCGCCGCCGAGGAGGACGGCGAGGAACTCGACGGCGTGGACATCGACGAGGACGGCGAGGTCGGAGGGCTGAACGCGGACGCGAAAATCCCGGCAGCCGAGGGGGCTACCGGGAGTTCGAAGAGCGCCAAGGACGCCAAGGGCGTGAAGGACGCAGCGTCCGCCTGACGCCACCGGCGGGCGTCGCCGCCGCGGCAGGCGCCGCCGCGGCGACGGTGCGTCAGTCGCCGATCTGGTCGCGTCCGCGCTTCACGATCCGGGGGTCCGGCTCACCGACCACGTCGTAGTCCTTGCCGGTGTAGTTGAACTTGCTCAGCACGTAGCGCATGGCGTTGAGCCGTGCACGCTTCTTGTCGTTGGACTTGATCGTGATCCAGGGCGACTCGTTGGTGTCGGTGTAGCGGAACTGCTCCTCCTTCGCCCGGGTGTAGTCGTCCCACTTGTCCAGGGACGCCAGGTCCATCGGTGAGAGCTTCCACTGCCGCACCGGGTCCACCTGGCGGATGGCGAAACGGGTGCGCTGCTCCTTCTGCGTCACCGAGAACCACAGTTTCGTGATGCTGATCCCGGAGCCCATGAGCATGTTCTCCAGCATCGGCACCTCCCGCAGGAACTCGGCGTGCTGGTCGTCGGTGCAGAACCCCATCACGCGCTCCACACCGGAACGATTGTACCAGGAGCGGTCGAAGAAGACCGTCTCGCCGGCGCAGGGGAAGTTCTGGATGTAGCGCTGGAAGTACCAGGACGTGGACTCACGCGGGCTGGGCTTCTCCAGCGCGACGGTGCGCGCACCACGGGGGTTGAGGTGCTCGTTGAAGCGCTTGATCGTGCCGCCCTTGCCGGCGGCGTCGCGTCCCTCGAAGAGGATGATGTGCTTCTGACCGGTGTCCTTGGTCCAGTTCTGCCACTTCAACAGCTCGATCTGGAGGGAGCGCTTGGTCGTCTCGTACTCCTCGCGGCCGATGCGCTCACTGTAGGGGTAGTTCTCCCGCCACGTGTCCACGCGGTGGCCGTCCGGCGTGATCAGGACCGGATCGTCCTCGTCCGAGTCGTCCACGATGTAGCCCTCGGTGGACGCCAGGTCGACGATGTGGAAGTCCTGCTCGGCCGCTGCACCCTGATCGCCACTGTCGTTGGTCATGTCCCCCATCGTAGTGCGTCACAGACGTCCCCACACGACGCCGCCACCAGATCACCCCCGGTCAGAGGAGGTCGGGGGTGATGATGTGGCGCATTGCCCCGGACACACGGAAACCCCGCCCCCGGGGCCGCAGAAGAGTCGCGGTCCGGGGGCGGGGTTCGCCCATGTCAGCTCACACGGGGAGCGGCGGGTGGATCAGAATCCGCCCATGCCACCCATGCCGGCCATCTCGTCGGCACCGGCGCCGGCAGCCTCAGGCTCCGGCTTGTCGGCGACGACAGCCTCGGTGGTGAGGAAGAGGCTGGCGATGGAGGCGGCGTTCTGCAGTGCGGAACGGGTCACCTTCACCGGGTCGGAGATGCCCGCGGTGAGCAGGTCGACGTACTCGCCGGTCGCGGCGTTCAGGCCGTGGCCCGCCTCGAGACCGGAGACCTTGTCGACGACCACGCCGGGCTCGAGGCCGGCGTTGAAGGCGATCTGCTTCAGCGGTGCGGACAGGGCGGCCTGGACGATCTGCACACCCGTGGCCTCGTCACCCTCGAGTCCGAGGTTGCCGTCCAGCACGTGGGCGGCCTGCAGCAGCGAGGCGCCGCCGCCGGCGACGATGCCCTCGTCGGCGGCAGCCTTGGCGTTGCGCACGGCGTCCTCGATGCGGTGCTTGCGCTCCTTGAGCTCGACCTCGGTGGCGGCACCGACCTGGAGGACCGCGACGCCGCCGGCCAGCTTGGCCAGACGCTCCTGCAGCTTCTCCTTGTCGTAGTCGGAGTCGGCGCTGTCGATCTCCTGACGGATCTGACGGACGCGGCCGGCGAGCTGCTCGGAGGAGCCTGCGCCGTCGACGATGGTGGTGTCGTCCTTGGTGACGACGACCTTGCGGGCGGTACCCAGCAGCGGCAGGTCGGCGGTCTCGAGGGAGAGGCCGACCTCCTCGGCGATGACCTGGCCACCGGTGAGGATGGCGATGTCCTGCAGCTGCGCCTTACGGCGGTCGCCGAAGCCCGGGGCCTTGACGGCGACGGACTTGAAGGTGCCGCGGATCTTGTTGAGCACCAGGGTGGACAGGGCCTCGCCCTCGAGGTCCTCGGCGATGATCAGCAGCGGCTTGCCGGACTGCATGATCTTCTCCAGCAGCGGCAGCAGGTCCTTGACGTTGGAGATCTTCGAGGAGACCAGGAGGATGTAGGGGTCCTCCAGGACGGCCTCGCCGCGCTCGACGTCGGTGGCGAAGTAGGCCGAGAGGTAGCCCTTGTCGAAGCGCATGCCCTCGGTGGTCTCGAGGGTGACGCCGAAGGCGTTGGACTCCTCGACGGTGATGACGCCGTCCTTGTTCAGCTGGCCGTCGCCCACGGCGTACATCGCCTCGGCGATGAGCTCGCCGATCTTCTCGTCCGCGGCGGAGATGCCGGCGGTCGCGGCGATCTGCTCACGGGTCTCGATCTCCTTGGCGCCGGCGAGCAGTGCCTCGGTGACCTTCTCGACACCGGCCTGGATGCCGCGCTTGATGCCCATGGGGTTGGAGCCGGCCGCGACGTTACGCAGGCCCTCCTTGACCAGGGACTGCGCCAGCACGGTGGCGGTGGTGGTGCCGTCGCCAGCGACGTCGTCGGTCTTCTTGGCGACCTCCTTGACGAGCTCGGCACCGATCTTCTCGTAGGGATCCTCGAGGTCGATCTCCCGGGCGATGGTGACACCGTCGTTGGTGATCATCGGGGCACCCCACTTGCGCTCGAGCACAACGTTGCGGCCCTTCGGGCCGAGGGTGACCTTCACCGCGTCGGCGAGGGTGTTCAGACCCTTCTCCAGACCGCGGCGAGCTTCCTCGTCGAATGCAATCATCTTTGCCATGTGGCTCTTGATCCTCCGTTGTAGAGATAGGAGCGACACGTTCGGATCAGGTCCAGCGCCCGCGACGGCACGGGAGGACGCATGCCGCGACGTCCACCCTCACTACACCTGAGTGAGACTTGAAATCTGTTGTTCTTCGTTCTGGCACTCCACTAGAGCAAGTGCTAACTCCCGTTTCTAGCAGTCTCCCCCGCCGAGTGCAAGGTAGCCGACGGGATCCGCACCGTGAACGACGTGCCCTCACCCAGCGTGCTCGCCACCGTGATGCCGCCGCCGTGCCCGCGGACGATCGCGTTGGCGATCGTCAGCCCGAGCCCGAGACCCGGGATCGCGGATTCCTTGACCTCCGAGTTCCGGAAGAACTGGTCGAAGACCCGCAGCCGGTCCTCCTCCCCCATCCCCGACCGGTGTCGCTGACGCAGACCTCCAGGCCGTCCCCGACCGTCCGGCAGGTGGCGGTGACCGTGTCGCCCGACGACGAGTACTTGACGGCGTTCGTGATCAGGTTGTCGAAGACCTGGTGCATGCGTGCCGGGTCGAACTCGCCGTGGAGCCCCGTGGTCGTGGCGTCGACGAGGGAGACCCCGGCGGACTCGGCGAAGGGCTTCGCCGACTCCAGACTGGAACGGACGACCTCGGCGAGGTCCGCCGTGCGCGGCCGCACGGACGGCCGCGCCGCCGACTCCAGCAGGTCCGAGACCCGCAGCAGGAGCCGTTCGGCGTTGCGCTCCACCACCTCGAGGTTGGTCCCGAGCTGCTCCAGGTCGGGCTCCTCCCCCGACACCTCCTCCAACGCCAGGTCGACGTAGCCGAGGATCGACGTCAGTGGCGTACGCAGCTCGTGACTGACCCGGCGCAGGAAGTCGTCCTTGGCCTTGAGCGCCTCCATGAGTTCGGTGACGTCGTTGAAGACGATGACCGAACCGGCGGACGCCCCGTCCTGGTCCTGGATCGGCTTCGCCGACACCGACATCGCCCGCAGGTAGCTGTCCCCGATCCAGATGAGCTGGTTGGCCACCTCCTCACCCTCGATGGCCCGGCGGACCGGGCGGTCCCCGGCGGCGAGCAACGTCGTCTTGTCCGCGTCGAAGATGAGCAGCTCGTCCTCGCGGGGAACGCCCACCTCCCTGGGCCGTGCCAGCTGGTGCAGCTGCCTCTGGTGACTGTTCATCAGCATCTCCCTGCCGTCGCCGTCGACCACCACCACCCCGGTGGGGACCGCCTCGATGACGGTGTCCAGCAGGTGCGCGCGATGCTGGCTCTCGGCGGCGACGGCCCGCAGCTCCCTGTCCTTGACCCTCAGCTCCCGTTGCTGGGTGTGGATGCTCTCGCTGACGCTCGAGGTGAAGACGCCGACCACGCACAGGATCGCCGGGACGAGGACGAGCCCGAGGATCGACGTCGCCGTGAGTTTCACCTCCGCCAGGAGGATCGGGTTCCAGACGATCAGCAACGTCGCCGCCAGATTCAGGACGTGGATCCACCGGTGTCCGTGGAAGATCCAGGAGATCCAGAAGACCGGGAAGACGGCGATGAGACTCAGGCCCGTCAGGCTGTCACTGCCGCCGGCGCGGAGGAGCGCGATGGCGAGGAACTGCAGCAGCGGGGTGAGCCAGTTCAGCAGTTCGGAACGGTGCCGCAGCGACGGCAGCGAACTGGGGACCCTGGTCAGCACGGCGACCACGATCCCCGCGAGGAACAACGGGTCCTTGTAGAGCTGCGGCAGAACGGCCGCCGCCAGCACCAGGACGAAACCCACGGTGACGAGGAAAGGTCGTTGGTTGATGATCGCGCGCTCAGCGGCGTCGAATTCCCGCATACGGGAATTCGAGGTGCCGAGTGTGGGAATCAACCAGGGCATGATGGTCATCATAGAGCTTCTCTCACGTCCTGGCCATGAGGAACGCCCCGGCGCACTGCACGGGAAATACCGCCGCAGTCGACCGGACGTTCACCAGGGCACGGGATCGTTTCGTAGGATAGAATGCGACGTGCGAAACCTAAATGACTAGCCAACAAATCTGAACATCGGGAGTGGTCCGAATGGCTCATCGCCGTGACAGCCAGGAGGCCGCGGGAACAGCGGTGGTTATCGAGGACGACCCCGATATCCGGGACCTGATCTCCTCGGTTCTCCAGCAATCCGGGTTCCAGGTCCACGTCGCCTCGGACGGGGCGACCGGAGTCGACGCCGTGGAGCGGTACCGTCCCGACATCACCACCGTCGACCTGGGACTCCCGGGAATCGACGGCTTCGAGGTCGTGCGGCAGATACGCCTGCTCAGCGACTGCTACGTCATCATCATCTCGGCGCGGACCGACGAGGTCGACACCCTGATGGCGTTGAACACCGGGGCGGACGACTTCATCACGAAACCCTTCCGCCCCCGTGAACTCCGGGCGCGGGTGACGGCGATGCTCCGCCGCCCACGCACCGCCACGGAGGACGGCGAAACCGCCGAATTCCACGGGGCCGCTGAAACCGCCGAACCCGGGGCACACGCCGCGCCCGCCGTACCCGCCGAAATCACCGAGACAATTGCCGTGGTGCCGGAGCGTCCAACCCCGTCGGACGGTTCGCAGGTCCTTTCCCACAACGACGTCCGCCTCGACCCCGACACCCGGACGGTGAATGTCGGCCCGGAGGAAATCGTCCTCACCCGGACCGAATTCGAGCTCCTGCACACGTTGTTGTTGAGCGGTCGCCGGGTCCGCACCAAGACCGACCTCGTCCGGCACCTCCGGGCGGAGGACCCGACGGGTTCCGCCGCCTACGTCAGCGAGGCCGACGAGCGTGCGGTGGAGGTGCACATCGGCAACCTCCGCCGGAAGCTCGGCCGCGGGGAGGCGGCGGGTTCCGCGGCGTCCCCGGGCGCCGTCATCGAGACGGTCCGCGGCGTCGGCTACAAACTCGCCGCAGCGTCCTCCTGACCTGAACGCACCGCGCCGGACGCCCCCAGCGCCCCGGCCGCGGTGTGCGGCGGCCGGGGCGTCCTGCCCTGCTCTCGTCGTATCCACGGCTAGACGGTGAAGCCGTGGTGGCGGCGGACCGCCTTGCGGAGCATGAAGAAGGTCATGACCATCGTCGTGATGTACAGCAGCGGCCACCCCAGCGACAGGATCGCCGACTGCACACCGGCCGGCTGCTGGAACCACGCGTACATCGCGCCGCCGACGATCAACGCCGCCACCACCAGCGGGGCGAGGAAGGCGGAACCACGGCCGCCCTCCGCCTTCGCCTGCGCCGCCCAGTTGTCGGTCTGCGCCTTGCTGAAGAACTTCGCCCAGGCCCGGATGAAGTGGCCCATGCGGATCCACAGGTAGATCTCCGAGGGGAAGAAGAGCAGGGCGAACAGGATGTCGCGGGCCGTGTGGCCCTTGATCGACATCGCGATCCTGAGGTTCAGCACCACCGAGACCGCCGGGGGGATCAGCCAGATCGGGCTGAACACGAAGGCGTCGATGCTCAGCGACGCGGCGAGCAGGAGCAGGAACCCCAGGCGGATGAGGATGTTGCCCAGCATCGAGATGTTCTCGAACCACCGCAGCCGCAGGTTCGGGTGGAACGGCTGGCCCGCGGTGGTCGACCGCTGGCCCGGCCACATCAGGTCGATGGCGCCGAAGTTCCACTTGACCTGCTGTCCGTCCAGCGCGCGGACGGTGTACATGCCGCCGACGAAGGCGCGTGCGGTGGCGCTGATCTTCGTCGCCGCCCCGATGCTGCGCAGCTGCAGTGAGAGCAGGGAGTCCTCGACCTCGCTGTCGCGCACCCACGGGGTGGCCTGGCGGTTGGCCTCCATCACGTCCTTGAGCGCCTGCATGGAGAACAGGGAGCACTGCCCGCCCAGCACCGCCATGTTGCGCCCACGCAGCAGGTTGTCCATGGTGAACGCCGCGAACTGCGCGCGCTGCCCGGTGGTGAGGAAGGAGGACACCACGCCGCGGCTCGACGCGTGGTCCACGGTGTAGATCGCGGAGATGCCGCCGATGCGGGACTCCGAGCGGGCCTCCTGCTCGAGACGTTCCACGGTGTCGAACTCCAGGATCGTGTCGCCGTCCACTCCCAGCAGGTAGTCGAAGCTGTCGCAGACCTTCGCGAAACCGTAGTTCAGGGCGCCGACCTTCTTGTCGGCGTTCTCACCGATGTCGTGGACGAAGACGTAGGTCGAGTAGGTCTCCACCGTGTGCCCGGGCCCCTCGTCCGCCTGCAGGTGCTCACCGGCGTAGCTCCGGGCGATCGGGAAGGTGCGGTCGGTGGTGTTGTTGATGACCACGTGGACGACCTCCGGCGGGCGCGACTGTGCGAGCAGGGAGTCCAGGACGCCGGCGATGGAGTCCTCCTCGTTGTACGCCGGGATCACGCAGGCGATGGAGGTGTGCGGGCGGGTCTGCGACACCGAGCCCTGCGACGTGACGGTCACGAAACCGTTGTCGGTGGTCTCCACGATCTTCTCCTGCACGATCTTCTCCTGCGCGGGCATCGCGACGGGCGGGTCCAGGTGGGTCTGGGTGGTGGTCATCGGATTTCCTCTCTCCGGGTGGCTGTGAACTCATTCTGAACGACCGACCTCAAGGAACGGCCCCGCCTTCCCGCAGGTTTTCCGCAAGAAATCACCGTGGTCCCCCGGACGCGTCGCGTAAGCCACCCGGACGGCGCCGGAAGCGAGCGGACTAGGCTGGTGGACATGCCTGAGAACACTTCGACCGCCTTCTCCGCCGAGATCGCCCGCGCCGCCGTCACCGAGCAGATGCCGTGGCTGCAGCAGGCGCTGACCGACCTCGTCGCCTTCCGCTCCGTGCACTCCACCCCCGGCCTGGAGGCCGACAACGCCGACGCCGCGCGCTGGGTCGCCGACGCCTTCCGCGCCGAGGGCGTGCCCGTCGAACCGCACACCACCTCCGACGGCTCCGTGTCCGTCATCGGCGTGCGCGAGGCCGCCGAGGGCTGGCCCACGGTGCTGCTCTACTCGCACTACGACGTGCAGCCCGCCAGCGACGTCGAGAACTGGACGTCCTCGCCCTGGGAGCTCACCGAGCGCGACGGGCGTTGGTACGGACGCGGCGCGGCGGACTGCAAGGGCCACGTCGTGATGCACCTCGCGGTGCTGCGCGCTGTCAACGCGCTGCTCGACTCCGGTGACCTGGACGACGCCACCGCCACCGCGCTGCGCAGCATCGGTGTGCGCGTCGTCGTCGAGGGCTCCGAGGAGCGCGGCGGCTACGGCCTGGAGGACCTCCTGGCCTCCGAGCCGGAGCTCTTCGCCGCCGACACCTTCCTCATCGCCGACTCCGGCAACGACGCCCTCGGCGTCCCCGCGGTCTGCACCGCCCTGCGCGGTACCGCGCCGGTCACCGTCCGGCTGCGCACCCTGGAGCAGCCCATGCACTCCGGCCAGTTCGGCGGTGCCGCACCGGACGCCCTGCTCGCCCTCGTCCGGCTGCTCGCCACCCTGCACGACGACGACGGCCTCGTCGCCGTCGACGGGCTCACGTCCGACGCCCGCTGGGAGGGACGCGGCCCCGACGAGGCCACCTTCCGCACCGACGCCGGCGTCCTCGACGGTGTCGACGTCCTCGGTGCGGCGCAGGGCCTCAACCCCAACGACCTCACCATCTCCCGCCCCTCGATCACCGTCACCGGCCTGGACTCCCTCTCCGTCGCCGACTCCGTCAACGCCGTCGTCGCCGAGGCCGGCGCCGTGGTCAGCCTGCGCATCCCGCCGGGAATGGACCCCAAGGTCGGGCAGGACGCACTGGTCAAGCACCTGGAGGAGCACGTCCCCCACCACGCGCGGATCAGCATCGAACGCCAGTCGCTGGCGTCCCCGTTCTCCGCGGACACCTCCGGGCCCGCCCTGAAGCTGCTCGCCCAGGCCCTGGCGGACGCCTACGACGCCGAGGAGACCGCCGAGATCGGCTCCGGCGGCTCGATCCCGCTGAGCAACGCCCTGCTGGAGCGCTACCCGGACGCCGAGCTCGCCCTGTTCGGCATCGAGGAGCCGTCCTGCCGCATCCACTCCGCCGACGAGTCCGTGGACCCCACCGAGATCGCCGCGATCGGCACCGCCGAGCTGCTGTTCCTCGCCCGTTCGGGGGCACTGTCCACCTAGGGTTCAGGGCCCGTCCACCCCGGGGTTGCCCTCGGACAGTGATGCAGATAACATCATCGCCATGATCAACACCCTCAAGCGAGTAGCCCACCCGGGTGGAGGCGCGGACTGACCCCTCCACCACGGGGAAGTCACGCTACTCGCAGGCTGCTGCGTCGGTCCACATCCCACCGACGGTAACCAGCACAAAGGGAAGACCCACTGATGTTCGAGTCACAGGACAACCGGATGCCCACCACCACGATGATCCGCTTCGCACGGACGGACGACGCCCGCGACGAACGCCTCACCCCCGTCTACACCAGCCGCCCCGGTGTGCGACGCTCCACCGCCGTCACCTACCGGGAGGGCAACCCCACCCGCCTGGAGAAGCGTCGCAGCCGCGTCTTCGCCGAGGACCCTTTCCGGGCCCGCTTCGGCCACCGCCTGCCCGCCGGGATGCGCCAGGAGGCCCGCGGCATGGAGTGGCGCAAGTTCGTCGCCACCTACGCCCCCGCCACCTACCGGGTCGAGTCGATGACCACCACGCGGCGTCCCGCGGGTCGGCGCTGCTTCGACATCACGCTGACCGGCCTGCGGGAGGACGCCGGCACGCAGGTCTCCATCACCTCGATGGGCGCGGCGTCCGCCATGACCCAGATCCTCGCCGACCACGGTCGACGCGTGGAGATCCTGGAGTTCCACCAGTACGACATCTTCGAGGCCACCGTGACCTTCGTCTTCGCGCAGCACGAGACGAAGAAGGTGTGGGCCGTGGGCTTCGGTGCCGACCGTGACCTCTCCATCGCCAGCGCGCTGACCTCCGCCGCCGGCCGGCTGCACGGGTAGAGCGCGCCGAGCACTCCCGCTCTCCATTCCCCGCTCCGCCATTCCCCGCGGATGCGGAATAGTCGCCCTCCCAGGTAGGCAATCACCCCGATTCGCTACCTGGGAGGGTGATCGCGCTACATCACCGCCGCGCGAGGGTGCGGTCGGCCCCAGGACCGGCACATGTCCGGACCCCGGGCGCCTCCGCCCCGCCCTCCTCCCCCACAACGCAGAGCGAACACCCTCCCAGGCAGCATTTCAGCCCGAAACCCTGCCTGGGCGGGCGACTATTCCACCGAGCGCTTCAGCGTGTCCACCGTGAGGTCCACCGCGGCGATCCATGCCTCGGGCTGGGTGAACCCTTCCTCCGCGCCCACGTCACCACGCGTGCGCACACCAGGCTCCAGCGCGGCACCGGCCTCGCGGGCCGCGGCACGCTGCAGGGCGTAGTCGCCACCGCGTTCCATGATGCCCCGGACGTCCCGCAGGGTGTCGGCGCAGCCGAACTCCTCCGCGATGGGTGCGAGCACGTCGAGCCAGTCGGCGATGTCCTCGGTGATCCAGCGTTCCGTGGTCTCGCGGTCGGTGATGATCAGGGCCTCGAGGCCGTAACGGGCCGCGCGCCACTTGTTCTCGGCGACGTGCCAGTGCTGCAGACTCGGCAGGTCGCGTCCTGCCTCCCACTCGCGTTCGTAGTGCACGACCAGGCAGTGGATGAAGGCGCTGATGGCGCCGACCTCGCGGATGTCCATGGTGGCGTCGGCGAAGCGGACCTCCACCGTCCCGTACTTGGAGGGGCGCACGTCGAAGTGCATGGAGCCGGTGTGGTTGATCACCCCGGAGCGGTCCTGGTCCTCGTTGAAGGCCTCCCACTCGTCCCAGTCGGCGAACTGGTAGGGCATGCCGGCGGTGGGGAGCTGCTGGTAGAGCAGGGTGCGGTTGGAGGCGTAGCCGGTGTCGAGCCCCTCCCACGCCGGGGAGGACGCCGAGAGTGCCAGCACGTGCGGGTACTGCGTCATCACGGCGTTGATGATGGGCCACACCCGGTCGCGTCCGCCCACGCCGACGTGCACGTGGATGCCCCAGATCAGCATCTGGCGTCCCCAGTACTGGGTGCGCTGGATGATCTCCTGGTAGCTGTCCTTCTCGCTGAGGATCTGGTCGCCCCAGTGCGCGAAGGGGTGCGTGCCGGCGGAGAACACGCCCACGCCGAGGTCGTCGGCCACGCTGAGGATCTGCGTGAGCTGTTCGCGCAGGTCCTCGACGGCGTCGGGGATGGTCTTGTGCACGCCGGTGACCATCTCGACGGTGTTGGCGAGGAACTCGCGGGTGACCCGGTGGCCCGGGAAGCGTTCGTCGAGCGCGTCGACGAGTTCGGGGGCGCGGGGCACGAGGTCCCTGGTCCCGGGGTCGACGAGGGCGACCTCCCACTCGATGCCGACCGTCGGGGCGGAGGACGGAAATTCCATGGGGAGGATGTTACTGCATCACGGTCACAGCGGGCCGGTCAGCACGACGACCACGCCGTCGGCCTTCGGTCCGTTGCGCACGTCGGCCTCGCCGAAGCGGTTGTAGTAGTCCGGGTTGCCGGCGGCGGCGGAGATCCCGAGATCGCCGGCGACCTGCTCGGCGGCGGCCTGCGACTGTGCGTTGCCCTCGGGGTAGTAGACGCGCGACTCCTCGCTGATGCCGTCGATGCGCCCGCGCAGGTTGCCGTAGCCGATGTTGGTCCACTGCTCGCCACGCAGGCGGTCGGCGGTGGACTGGGCGACGGGCTCGCCGCTGTTGTTCAGCACGGTGACGGATGTCGCCGCGCGGTCGACCTCGCCGGCGGACGGCTCGTCGCCGGCACCCTCAGCGCCGTCGTCGCCGGACGCCGCACCGTCAGTGCCGTCCGCACCGTCAGTGCCGTCTGCACCGTTCTCACCCTCCGCGCCGGACGCTGCGGCGTCGTCGGACGCACCGGCGTCCGCGCCGTCCTGCGGGGAGGACGCCGCGTCGGAGTCAGCGTCGGACGCGTCGTCCTGCCCGGCGGACTGACTCTGCGTCGCGCCGGCGGTGTCGGTCTCGTCGTCGTCCCCACCGACGACGGCGTAGATGCCCCAGGCGATCAGGATCACGGCGACGGCGGTGAGCACCATGGCCAGCCCGCGCAGCGGCGGGCCACCGGTACCGCCGGCGGCACCGGCCCCGCCGGCGGCACCAGCACCGGCCGCACCGGCACCTGCCGCACCGGCCTCGGGGTCGATGGCGTAGTCGTCGTCGTAGGCCGTGTCCGGGTTCGGGTCGTAGACGGAGTCGTCTCCGTGTCGGGGTCCGCTCTGATCAGTCACGCCCCAATACTAACGACAGTCACACCCGTCACGTCCACACGACACCCCGGATTCAGTCGCCCCTGCGCCGCAGCAACGTCCTGACCACCACCGGGGCCACGTCCAACGCCTCCGGACGCGAGATCAACGCGTTGAGTTGCTGGTAGTAACGCACCGGAGTCACGCCGAAGCGACGTCGGATCTCCTCCCCCTTCGCCCCCTCGTCGCGCCACCACAGCGACTCGAAGTCGAGCATCTCGCGTTCACGCTGCGAGACACCCACCCCCGTATCTGCACTCTGTTCCTCCACGGTGAATCAGTTTAGACGAGCGGGGATGGTAGTTTCACCTCATCATGGCGTCACTGTTGCGTACAGTACTGCTGCCAGGACGAACGACCCGCCGGTGAATCGTCCCCATCCCGGAGAGACCCAGAGAGACATACATGAGCACCTCCCCGTCCACGACCGAACGGTCCGAAGCCCCACAGAAGCAGACACCGGAGCAGAAGCGCGTGCTCGCCGGCACGCTCGTCGGCACCACGATCGAGTGGTACGACTTCTTCATCTACGCGCAGGCCGCGGCCTTCGTCTTCGCCCCGCTGTTCTTCGCCCCGATGGGCGACTCCCCGCTGGCGCAGGTGGTCTCCTGGGCGACCATCGGCATCAGCTTCCTGTTCCGCCCCCTCGGGGCGGTCATCGCCGGCCACCTCGGTGACCGCTACGGACGCAAGATGGTCCTGGTCGTCACGCTGTTCGGCATGGGCGTGGCCACCGCACTGATCGGCCTGCTGCCCACCTACGGGACGATCGGGGTGGCCGCACCGCTGCTGCTGATCCTGCTGCGCATCCTGCAGGGACTCTCCGCCGGCGGCGAGTGGGGCGGGGCGGCCCTGATGGCCGTCGAGCACGCCCCGCGCGACAAGCGCGGCGTGTTCGGCTCCTACCCGCAGATCGGCGTCCCGCTGGGCCTGATCCTGGCGTCGTCCTTCATGTTCCTGCTGACCAGCAACATGTCCGACGAGGCGTTCCAGAGCTGGGGCTGGCGCATCCCGTTCATCTCCTCGGTGGTGCTCATCGCCGTGGGCTACCTGATCCGCCGCGCCGTCGACGAGTCGCCGGTGTTCCTGGAGATGCAGGCGCGCCGCAAGGAGGCCTCCGCACCGCTGGGAAGCCTGTTCAAGAACCACTGGCGCCGCGTGCTGCTCGCCGCCCTGATCTTCGCCGGAAACAACGCCGCCGGCTACATGATCATCGCCTTCTTCTCGTCCTACAGCTCCAACGCGCTGGGCATGCCGAAGTCGCACACCCTGATCGCCACGCTCATCGGTGGTGTGTCCTGGCTGGTGCTCACCATTTGGTCCGGGCGGGTCTCGGACAAGATCGGACGCCGCGAGACCTTCATGATCGGCTACGCGCTGATCGCGGTGTGGGCGGTGCCGATGTGGTTCTTCGTCGACAAGGGCGAGCTGCTCTGGCTGGTGCTGGTGATCGTGGTGCTCACGTTCGGGCTGGCACCGTCCTACGCCCCGCAGTCGGCGCTGTACGCCGAGATGTTCCCCGCGGAGGTGCGCTACTCCGGCACGTCGATCAGCTACGCCCTGGGCTCGATCCTCGGTGGCGCCTTCGCCCCGATGATCGCCCAGCTGCTGCTGGACTCCACGGGACGGTCCTGGACGATCGGCGTCTACCTCGCCGCCATGGCGATCGTGTCGGGTATCGCCGTGTGGCTGGTGCCGAAGTCCGTGGAAAAGTGTGACCTGAGCGTGTGACGTCGCGCGGGGCGGTTATTCTGGAGCACATGTCAGTTCTCCCCGTCGTCATCTGCGGCGACCCCGTCCTCCACAACCCCACCGAACCCGTCGACGAGGCGGAGATCGGCGGCGAGCGCTTCCAGAAGCTGGTCGCCGACATGTACGAGACCCTGGAACGCGCCCACGGGGTGGGCCTGGCCGCGAACCAGGTCGGCGTGGCCCAGCGGTTCTTCATCTACGACTGCCCCGACATCGACGGGCCGGACGGCTCACGCAAGCCCGCCGAGGAGGTCGACGCCCAGGGCGGCCCGATGCGCCGCGGCTGCGTGATCAACCCGGTGCTGGAGACCTCCACGATCCCGGAGACCATGCCGGACGAGGAGGACGACGTGGAGGGCTGCCTCTCCGTCCCCGGCCACGACTTCCCCACCGGACGTGCCGACTGGGCACGCGTCACCGGGCTCGACGAGCACGGCGAGCCGGTCAGCGTGGAGGGCCACGGCTTCTTCGCCCGCTGCCTGCAGCACGAGGTCGGCCACCTCGACGGCTTCCTCTACATCGACACCCTCATCGGCCGGAACAAGCGTGCGGCGAAGAAGACCGTGAAGCGCGAGGGATGGACCGTGCCCGGCAACTCCTGGACCCCCGGGGTGGACCCGGACCCCTTCGGCCACGATGACTGAGCAACCTGACACCTCCTGGTCCGGCGCCCACGCCGGGGCCGTCGCCCCGTCCGTCACGGGCCTGCCGTTCCCGGTCTCGCGACACACCGACCCCGCCGGGGTGCGGGCGGGGGTGCGCGCCACCGTCCGGCGCCTCGTGCGTTCGGGCACAAACGGCGCAGGACGCCCCGAGATGAATCCGGCGACGGGCCGTCCGCTCGTCACCGACGTCATCGGAGTCGTCGACTCCGTCGACCCGCTGCGCATGCGCACGGCGGCCGGGGAGGTGCACGAGATCGCGGCGTCCGACGTGGTGGTTCTCAAGACGCTGGCGGACCGTCCGGTGCGCACCTCCGACATCCGCGCCGTCGAGGCGGCCACGGCCGCGGCGTTCCCGGGCATCACCAACGACACCGTCGGCGGCTGGCTGATGCGCGCCGGCGACGGCATCACCGAACGCTCCAACTCGGCGGTGCCGCTGGGCCCGGAGACCGGCACCACCCCGGTGCCGTTGGAGCGGATCCGGGAGTTCTACCGCGACCACGACCTGCCGACGCGCATCCTGCTGCCCGACCGCGTGGCGCGTCCGGCCGAGCAGTTGGCGGGGCTGCCCGGGGCCACGTCCGGCCCGGAGATCATCGTGATGACCCGGAGCCTGGAAGGTGAGCTGCCTGAGCTGCCCGACGTGCCCGGTGTGCAGGTGGAGTTCTCGGTGGACGACGAACCCGACGACGAGTGGCTGAGCCTCTACCACTTCCGCGGCGAACCCCTCCCCGAGCACGCGCTGCGCCTGCTCGCATCGCGCATCGACGGCACGCTCGGCTTCGCCCGCCTCACCGTCGACGGGCGGCTCGTGGCCGTCACCCGCGGCACCGTCACCGCCGGCGGACGCGAACAGCACCTCGGCTACTCCGCCGTCGAGGTCGACCCGCGGTGGCGCCGTCGCGGCCTGGGACGCCTCATGGGCACCGCCATGCTGCACTGGGGCCGCGAGCACGGCGCCACCCGCAGCTACCTGCAGGTCATCGCGTCCAACGACGCCGGACTCGGGCTCTACCGCTCCCTCGGATTCGCCGAGCACCACCGGCACCGCTGCCTCACGCTGGACGGTCCCGACACCCCTGCAGCCATAAACGACACGGGCCGAAGGTAAGGCGACCTTCAACCCGGGGTGGACCCGGAGTGAATCCCGCCCGAAAAAGATATGGTGTAGGGCATGAGGATCGCCAGCTGGAACATCAATTCCGCGCGCACCCGGGAACAGCGCGTCCGGGACTTCCTGGAACGCTCGGACGTGGACGTCCTGTGTCTCCAGGAGACCAAGTGCACCGACGCGCAGTTCCCCGACTTCTCCGACCTCGGCTACGAACACGCCCACGCCGGGGAGAACGCCTGGAACGGCGTGGCGGTCCTGTCACGGGTCGGTCTGGACGACGTGCGCACCGACTTCGGGCAGCCCGGCTTCAGCAAGGATCCCGCCGAGGAGCCCGTCACCGAGCCGCGCGCCGTCGGTGCGGTGTGCGGCGGCGTGGAGGTGTGGAGCCTCTACGTGCCCAACGGGCGGGAGATCTCCGACCGGCACTTCACCTACAAACTGGACTTCCTGGACGCCCTGGCGTCCTACCTGGAGACGGGGAAGGACGGCGCGGCCGTGCCGGTGGTCGTGGTCGGCGACTTCAACATCATCCCCACCGACGAGGACCTGTGGGACCGCTCCTGGTTCGAGGGCAAGACGCACGTGACCCCGCGTGAGCGCGCCGCGCTCGAGGCGGTCCGGGAGCGCGGCGGCATGACCGAGGCCACCGCCGACCTCAAGGGCACCTACTCCTACTGGGACTACCAGGCGATGCGCTTCCAGAAGAACCAGGGCATCCGCATCGACCTGCAGTACTGCCGCGGCGTGGAACCGTCCTCGCCCTCGGTGGACCGGGACGAACGCAGCGGCAAGGGTGCGTCCGACCACGCCCCCGTGATCGTGGAGTACGCGCTGTGAGCGCCCTGGCGGTACTGGCCGCCCCGGACCTCGTGCTCGCCTCCGACTTCTGGGACTTCTTCACCCCCGACAGCATCGGCTTCCCCCTGTTCGGCAACGTCGTCGGCGGCGGGCTGGAGTGGTGGCAGTGGGCGCTGGTGCTGCTGGACTACACCCTGAAGTTCATCGCCCTGGGCTACGTGCCCTCGCAGCGCAAACCCACCAGTGCGATGGCCTGGCTGCTGGCGATCTTCCTGATCCCCTTCGCCGGCATCATCCTGTTCCTGTTCATCGGCTCGCCGTACATCAACCGGCGGCGCCACAAGATCCAGAACCAGGCGAACGAGCTGATCCGCACGGTGAGCCACGACGAGCCGGACGTGCCCGCCGGTTTCGAGGTCACCGACGAGATCCGCAGCATGATGCACCTCAACCGTCACCTCACGTCCATGCCGGCGGCGACCGGCCGGATGGTGGCGCTGCACTCCGACTACGAGACGTCGATCAAGGCCATGGCCGAGGCGGTCGACAACGCGAAGAACTACGTGCACGTGCAGATCTACATCACCTCCTGGGACGACACCACCGGCGTGTTCTTCGACGCGCTGGAACGCGCCGTGCAGCGCGGTGTGAAGGTGCGCCTCATGTTCGACCACGTGGGCAGCTGGAAGTACCCGGGCTACCGCAAGCTCGGAAAGCGACTGAGCTCGATCGGGGTCGAGTGGATGCTGATGCTGCCGCTGAAGCCGCTGAAGTGGCGCTTCCGCCGCCCGGACCTGCGCAACCACCGCAAGATCGTGGTCGTCGACGGGCACACCGCCTTCATGGGCAGCCAGAACATGATCGACTCCAGCTACATGATGTCGAAGAACCAGAAGGAGGGCCGCCACTGGATCGACGTGATGACCGAGGTCACCGGCCCGATCGTGATGAGCCTGGACACCGTCTTCGCCGTCGACTGGTTCACCGAATCCAAGGAGGAGCTCGACCTGCTCTCCCCGTCGCAGGCGACCCGCTGGCTCAACGCCAACAACGCCCCCGAGGTCCCCGACTCCGGAGACGAGATCCTGCAGGTCATCCCGTCCGGCCCCGGGTTCACCACCGAACCGAACCTGAGGCTGTTCACCTCCTTGGCACACCACGCCAAGGAACACCTTGTCCTGGTCAGCCCCTACTTCGTTCCGGACGAGTCACTGCTGGACGCGGTGACCACCGCCGCCTACCGCGGCGTGGAGGTCGAACTCTTCGTCTCGGAGAAGGCCGACCAGGCGATGGTGGACTACGCGCAGTCGTCGTACTACGCGGAGATGCTCGAGGCCGGCATCAAGATCTACCGCTACCCCTACCCCGCGGTGCTGCACTCGAAGTACGTCATCGCCGACGAGGAACTCGCGATCATCGGCTCGTCGAACATGGACATGCGTTCCTTCGGACTGAACTACGAGGTGACGATGCTCGCCGGGCACGGTGACCTGCTGGCGGCGATGATGGACGTCACCGAGGTCTACCGCGCCGACTGCAAGGAACTCACCGGTGAGGAGTGGGGGAACCGGCCGCTGATGAGGCGCTACGTCGAGAATGTCGCCCGCCTTACGTCCGCGCTCCAGTAAATGGCTTACAATGTCATAAACAATAGGTCTTGGAAACTACCACGGTGCCGGACGGGGTCCGATAGCGTGGGAGCGGACAGGACCGAGATTCACGACAGAAGCTAGCCTGTAGCGGACAAGGAGCCCATCATGGCCAAAGACATCCGGGACACCGCAGACTCCACCGAGTCCGCCGATGACTTCGCCGACTTCGTCAACGACCTCGGCTCGGACCCGGTCCAGGACCAGATCCGCGGTCACCGCGCCCCGGAGATCCTGCCGGAGATCGACGTCGCCGAGATCGCCACGGCGGTCTACGACTTCCTCTCGGCACTGCGCCGCCTGATGGACCGTCCGAACCACAAGCTCGCGATCTCGCAGTCGGAGATCGAGGTCCTGCACTTCATCGCCCAGCACCCGGGCTGCGGAGTCTCCGACATCGCCCGTCTGCGGTTCCTGCGGGCGTCGAACGTCTCCGCCACGGTGCGGCGTCTGATCAACTCCGGACTGGTGCTGCGCCAGGCCAACGACCAGGACCGCCGGGCCCAGGACCTCTACCTGTCCGACGAGGGCATCGAGATGCTGAACTCGATCACCGACGAGTGGGCGATGCTCATCGCCCGCGCGGCACGGCGGATGGACGGCCGCGACCTGGCGAAGCTGCGCCGCGGCGTACCCGCGCTGCGTAACCTGTCGATCGCCGCGGAGAGCCTGATCGAGGACATCCAGCGCAGCCGGAACTGACACTGGCCCTGGCCCGCACGTCTGGCCCCTGTACCTGGGAGGGTGCGGGGGTCGTCGTGTGTGTGCGGTCGGTGAGGGTCCTAGTCGGGTGGGACTTCGGGTCCGTCGGGCTCTTCTGGGTCGTCTGGGTCGTCGAAGGTGAGGGGTCTGTCCGGGGCGTAGGCCTCGGCCAGCGGGCCGGTGGCACGGGTGGTGTAGCGCGCCCCGCCGGGGCCCTGCCACTCAATGGTGAACCCACCGTCGGTGGTGGAGCACGTCCACACCCCGGCGGTTTTCAACCGGTGGTGCGGATGCTGTTGCAAAGTTGGGGATGGCACGTGAGGATCAGGGATCATGAGCATCTTCTCCGGGCGCCACTTCCCCCCCCCAAGAGGTCATCCTGCAGGCGGTGAGGTGGTACTGCCGCTACGAGGTGCTCTAGCGCGACCTGGAGGAGATGCTGAGCGAGCGTGGAGTTCCGGTGGATCACACCACCATCTACCTCTGGGTGCAGAAGTACAGCCCGGAACTGGATAAACGTGCCCGCCGGTACCGCCAAACCTCGCTGTTGGTCTCTGTTTCCTGAAGCGTGGATGAAACCTACATCCGGGTCGGCGGAAAGTGGTGCTACCTCTACCGAGTGGTGACCAAGGACGGTCGGACCCTGGACTTCTCCATGTCCACCCGGCGTAACACGGACGCAGCGACTAGATTCTTGGGAAAAGCGCTGCGCAGTGCTGGTCACCGCGGTCCTGACAGTGGCCCCCGGGTAATCTGCACGGACAAGGCACCCACGTACGCCGCTGCTGTAGCGACGCTGGTCAAAGACAAGAAGATGTCGACAACAGCGGAATACCGGCAGGCGAAATACCTCAACAACGTGATCGAGGGTGATCACGGCCGGCTCAAGCGAATCCTGGGCCCCAAAGGTGGTGGCTTCAAGACCCCGGTGTCGGCCTACCGGACGCTACAGGGCATGGAGGTGATGCACGCGCTGCGCAAAGGCCAAGGAGCGGTGTTCGCCTTCGGTCAGCCGAACGCGGATGCGGTGATCGTCGCCAAGGCCTTCGCCGGC
>NZ_JBQSWV010000013.1:0-82739 GCF_052377495.1 Corynebacterium sp. AOP36-E1-14 | reverse complement strand
CTGGCTGGCACCGCACCAGGTGACCGGCATCCCGGTGGCCGACGAGTTCGTCGACTACCTGGAGGACATCACCGCCCAGCTGCGCGGGCAGGGCATCCGTGCCGCGGTCGACACCTCCGACGACCGGATGCAGAAGAAGATCCGCAACCACACCACCGGCAAGGTCCCGTTCATGCTGCTGGCCGGCGGACGCGACGTCGAGGCCGGTGCGGTGAGCTTCCGGTTCCTCGACGGCACCCAGGTCAACGGCGTGCCGAAGGACGATGCGGTGCGCATCATCACCGACTGGGTGCGTAGCCGGCGCAATGAGCAGCCGAGTGGAGACAACATTGGCGAGCTCAGCTGACGACCTGTCGCCGGACGGCCTGCAGAGGTTGTGGGCGCCGTACCGCTCGGCCTACATCGGTGAGAAGAGCGGGTCCGGCGAGACCGGTGGGGACACCGGCGCCGACCCGGACGACCCGTTCCTGACGATCCCCGACAAGTCCGACGAGGACGGTCTGATCGTCGCCAGGGGAGCGGAGGTCTTCTGCATCCTGAACCTGTACCCGTACAATCCGGGGCACATGATGGTCCTGCCGTACCGTAGGGTCGCCTCGTACGAGGACCTCACGGACTCCGAGACCGCGGAGTTCGCCGAGTTCACGAAGAAGGCGATCCGGGTGCTGCGGGCGGTCTCCGGGCCGGACGCGCTGAACGTGGGCATGAACCTCGGCCGGGCGTCCGGCGGGTCGGTGCCTGGTCACCTGCACCAGCACATCGTTCCGCGCTGGCAGGGTGACACGAGTTTCATGACCGTGTTGTCCGGCTCGAAGGTGCTGATCCAGGTGCTGGGGGAGACCCGGGAGCTGCTGGCCTCGGCGTGGCAACAGCTCGACTGACACGGAACTGAGAGAATATCGGCGGAGATGAAGTCTGCAAGCACGGCAAGGAGACCTGAAACATGTTGAGCGTTCGTGGACGCCGGCCGGCGGCGGTGGTCATTGAACCGATCGCCCGACGGCTGGTGAACTGGGGAGTGACCCCCAACACCGTGACGATCACCTCGACCACGGTCGCCGTCGTGCTGTCGGTGGCGTTGATCCCCACCGGGCACCACTTCCTCGCCGGCATCCTGCTCGGGATCACGGTGGCCACCGACATGATCGACGGCACCATGGCCCGGATGCTCGGTGGTGGCACCAGGTTCGGTGCCACGCTGGACGCGACCTGCGACCGGATCACCGACGGTGTCCTGTTCGGCGCGATCGCGTGGTGGATGGCCTTCCAGCACGACCACGAGCCCTACAAGGGGCTGTTCGCCGCGGCGCTGGTGATCATGATCGCCAGCCAGGTGACGTCCTACGTCAAGGCCCGTGCGGAGGCCTCGCAGATCAAGGTCGACGGTGGGCTCATCGAGCGCCCGGAGCGCCTGATCATCGGCCTGGTGTCGCTGGGGCTGTCCGGCCTCGGGGTGCCCTACATCCTGGGAGCGGGCCTGATCCTGCTGGCGGTGGGGTCGGTGTACACCGTCTTCGAGCGCCTGGTGATCGTGTCCCGCTCCGACGCGGCGTCCGAGCGCATCGCCCCGCCGACCGGGGCGAAGAGCTATGAAGACACGGCGGACGCAGAGGAAAGCAGGTCACATGAGTGAGGACGCGTCGTTCGCCGAGCGGCTCAGCGCGCTCGGCTACCAGGCCGGATGGGCGCTGACGCGACGGTTGCCGCAGGGACTGGCGGACCGTCTGTTCACCGTCATCGCCGACAGGGTGTCCGGTAACGGGCGGGGTCCGGAGCAGTTGCGGGCGAACCTCGGCCGGGTCGTGGGCGACGAGAACGTGACCCGCGAGCTGGTGCGCGACTCCATGCGGTCCTACATGCGCTACTGGCGCGAGGCCTTCCAGCTTCCCAGCATGGCGGGCCCGGAGTTGGCCGCACGCGTGGCCGCGGGCTTCGACCCGGCGGACGTGGAACGTCTCGACGCGGCACTGGCCCGGGGCAAGGGCGCGGTGCTGAGTCTGCCGCACTCCGGCAACTGGGACATGGCGGGGGTGTGGCTCGTCGACCACTTCGGCCAGTTCGCCACCGTCGCCGAGCGGTTGAAGCCGGAGAGCCTGTTCGAGGCCTTCGTGGAGTTCCGTGAGTCCCTCGGGTTCGAGGTGCTGGCGCTCTCCGGTGGTGAGGCCCCGCCGTTCGGCCGGTTGCGCGAGGTCGTGCGCGCCGGCGGCGTGGTGTGCCTGCTCGGCGAGCGTGATCTCTCGGGCAAGGGGGTCGAGGTGGACTTCCTCGGCGAGCGCACCTCCATGCCGGCCGGCGCGGCGCGGCTGGCGCAAGAGACCGGTGCGGCGATGATGGTCTTCCACACGTCCTTCACCCCCGACGGCTGGGAGTCCAGTTTCAGCGAGGAACTCGACACCAGCGGCACGCTGGACGAGATCGTCCAGCAGCAGGCGGACGTCTACGCCCGCAACATCACCGCGCACCCGGCGGACTGGCACATGCTGCAGCCCCTGTGGTTCTCCGACCTGTCGGACGCCCGGCGCCGACGCCTCGGCATCACCGGTGATGCCGGTGATGCCGGGGGAGACGGCGCGCGATGAAGATCGGCATGGTGTGCCCCTACTCCTTCGACGAGCCGGGAGGGGTCCAGATCCACGCCGTCGACCTGTGCACCGAGCTCATCCGTCGGGGCCACGAGGTCAGCCTGATCGGGCCGGGCGGGGAGGACGCCGAGGTCCCCGACTTCGTGGAGCTCGGCGGTGCCGCCATCCCGATCCCGTACAACGGGTCGGTCGCCCGGCTGGCATTCGGGCCGTCCACCTGGCGGCACCTGGGTGACTGGATCGACCGGCACGACTTCGACGTGGTGCACATCCACGAACCGAACTCACCGAGTTACTCCATGATCACCCTGGCCAAGGCCGACGGGCCGATCGTGGCGACCTACCACGCCTCGGCGAGCGAGTCCCTGGTCCTCAAGGTCTTCCTGCCGGTGCTGCGTCCCTTCCTGGAACGCATCCAGGGAGGTATCGCCGTGTCCGAGGAGGCGCGACGCTGGCAGGTCGAGATGCTGTCCGGGGATCCGGTGCTCATCCCCAACGGGGTGGACACCGCGACCTACCGGGCGGCCACACCGATGCCCGCGCTCGACCCGGACCGTCCTCGCGTGATGTTCCTCGGCCGGTTCACCGAACCGCGCAAGGGGTTCCCGTTGCTGCTCAAGGCGCTTCCGGGGATCCTGCGGGAGGTGCCGGACGTCGAGGTCGTCGTGGTCGGCGGTGGTGAGACCGAGGAACTTAGGCAGTCGCTGCGCAAGGCGCGGGTGAGTTTCGTGGAGGGCAGCGGCAACGAAGCCGGGGAGGGAGCAGGGCAGGACCGCGCCACCGTGCGCATCCTCGGCCGGCTCAGCGAGGCGGACAAGGCTGCGGCGCTGGCGGCGTCCGACGTCTACGTCGCTCCGAACACCGGCGGCGAGAGTTTCGGCATCGTGCTCGTCGAGGCCATGGCCGCGGGCGCGGCCGTGGTGGCCAGCGACATCCCCGCCTTCAGCGCGGTGACCGACCACGGTCGTGCCGGACGGTTGTTCTCCAACGGCTCGGCACGCGACCTGGCGCGCGCGGTGAAGGACCTGCTCGCCGATGACGGACGGCGCGCGCGTCTCGTCGAGCGCGGTTACGAGCGTAGCCGCGACTTCGACTGGGATCGGGTGACCACCCAGGTCGAACGGGTCTACGAGACGGTCGTCACCGACGGCAGGAAGGTGCGCAGGTCATGATCCCGGTGTGGTTGCTTGTCCTGGTCGTGGTGGTGGCGGTCCTGGCGTTGGTGGGGCTGTGGTTGTCGTTGACCGCCTCGCGGCTCAACCGGCTGCACATCCGCACCGACGCCGCACGTCTGGCGCTCGAGGGGGCGCTGCAGTCGCGCTCCGCGGTGGTCTCCGCGATCCATCCGGACCTGATGCGCAGCGCCGGACGCACCACGTCCGTGGCCCTGCGCGCCGAGGACATGGACGCCCGCTCCGACGCGGAGAACGTCCTGCTGCGGCAACTGCGCGCCGAGGACATCGCCAATCCGGCGTTCGTCGAGGCGTCGGTGAAGGTCGACCTGGCGGCACGGTTCTACAACGACGCCGTCGGCGACACGCGCGACCTGCGGGGACGCCCGGTGATCCGGGTGTTCCGGCTGGCGGGCTCCGCCCCGCTGCCCGCCTACTACGAGGCGATGTCGGTGGGTTCGGAGACGCCCTGACGGGCGTCCGCGATCTGATTCACACCCTGTGGACCGCACGGTCTGTCTTGCCCGGTAGAATGCGCCTTGATCACCATTAGGCTACCGAGATCACTCGAGAATCAGAGGTCATGATGACGCAGAACAGTGCCGACAACGTCGCAGCCAGGGGTACCGGGCGCGTGAAGCGCGGCCTCGCCGACATGCTCAAGGGGGGTGTGATCATGGACGTGGTCACCCCGGAGCAGGCGAAGATCGCCGAGGACGCCGGCGCCACCGCCGTGATGGCACTGGAGCGCGTGCCCGCCGACATCCGCGCCGAGGGCGGCGTGTCACGTATGTCGGACCCCGACATGATCGAGGGCATCGTCGAGGCCGTCACCATCCCGGTGATGGCGAAGGCCCGCATCGGCCACTTCGTCGAGGCGCAGGTGCTCGAGAGCCTCGGGGTCGACTTCATCGACGAGTCCGAGGTCCTCACCCCGGCCGACTACGCCAACCACATCGACAAGTTCGGTTTCACCGTGCCCTTCGTCTGTGGCGCGACGAACCTCGGCGAGGCGCTGCGTCGCATCAACGAGGGTGCGGCGATGATCCGTTCCAAGGGCGAGGCCGGCACCGGCGACGTCTCGAACGCGGTCACCCACATGCGCACCATCCGCGGCGAGATCAACCGGCTGACCTCGATGGCGCCCGATGAGCTCTACGTGGCGGCCAAGGAGCTGCAGGCCCCCTACGAGCTGGTGCGCGAGGTCGCCGAGAACGGCAAGCTGCCCGTGGTGATGTTCACCGCCGGCGGTATCGCCACCCCGGCGGACGCGGCGATGATGATGCAGCTCGGCGCCGAGGGCGTCTTCGTGGGTTCGGGCATCTTCAAGTCCGGCGACCCGGAGAAGCGGGCCCGCGCGATCGTGCAGGCCACGCTCAACTACGAGGACGCCGCCACGGTGGCCTCGGTCTCGCGCGGTCTCGGTGAGGCCATGGTCGGCATCAACGTCGACGAGATCCCGGAGCCCCACCGTCTGGCAGAGCGGGGCTGGTGAATGTCTGACGCCCAGTCTGCCCAGCCTGCCGACGGTCGTCGGCCGCGGATCACCGACGTCCTCGATCTCGAGCAGATCGAGCCGGGGATCTTCCGCGGCCAGGTCATCCCGTCGGCGCTCTCGCGCACCTTCGGTGGCCAGGTGGCTGCACAGTCCCTCGTCGCCGCCACACGCACGGTGGGCGCGGAGTACCGGGTGCACTCGCTGCACGGGTACTTCGTGGGGCCGGGCAACTCGGACCGTCCGACCGTGTACCTCGTCGACGAGGTGCGCAACGGCCGCTCGTTCCGGGTGCGCTCCGTGCGCGCCGTGCAGGACGGCCGGACGTTGTTCGTGATGCAGGCCAGCTTCCACGTACGCGGTGACGAGGGCCCGGAGCATTCGGACATCGTCCGCAAGGTGCCGCCGCCGGAGGAGATCCGTCCGCAGGTGGACTCCGACCGTCCGCTGGTCCGCGCCTTCGCCAAGGACTGGGAGGACTGGGACATCCGCATCGTCCCGCCGGAGATGTGGGAGAAGAGCCCCGGCGCCGCCTCCCAGCAGGTGGTGTGGTTCAAGTCGAAGGTGCCGCTGCCGGACGACGAGACCTTCCACATCTGCACCCTGGCGTACATGTCGGACATGACCCTGCTGGGTTCGGCGCTGGTCCCGCACCGCGACGAGCCGGTCCAGGAGGCGTCGTTGGACCACGCCATGTGGTTCATGCGCCCGTTCCGGGCCGACGAGTGGCTGCTCTACGACCAGTCCTCGCCGTCCGCCCACGGTGGGCGCGCGCTGACCACGGGCCGGATCTTCAACCAGCAGGGCGACCTGGTGGCGACGGTGACCAAGGAGGGTCTTACCCGGTCCCTGGCCGAGGGGAAGCAGTCCGTGCCGATCAAGACCGACCTTCAGGGGAAGTAAGTGAGCGAACGTCCACTCATCGGTGTGCTGGCCCTGCAGGGCGGGGTCGTGGAGCATGTCCGCATGCTGGAGGGCCTGGGCGCGCGCACGCGTCTGGTGCGCCGTCCGGGTCATCTGGAGGGCCTCGACGGCCTCGTGTTCCCCGGTGGGGAGTCCACCACGATGTCGAAGCTCATGGAGCTCGGCGGGATGCTGGAGCCCCTGCGTTCCCTGATCGCCGACGGACTGCCCTGCTTCGGCACGTGCGCTGGCCTGATCCTGCTGGGCAGCGAGATCCTGGACACGCGCGCGGACGCGCACTGCCTGAACGCCCTGGACGTGACGGTGCGCCGCAACGCCTTCGGACGTCAGGTCGACTCCTTCGAGACGGACCTCGACGTCGCCGGCGTCACCGGTGCCACCGGCGACCCGGTGCACGCGGTGTTCATCCGCGCGCCGTGGGTCGAGCGGGTCGGCGAGGACGTCGAGGTGCTGTCCCGCGTCGACGACGGCGGCCCGGCGCACGGTGCCGTCGTCGCGGTCCGTCAGGGCCCCGTCCTGGGGCTGTCCTTCCACCCGGAACTCACCGGCGACGACCGGCTGCACCGGTACTTCCTCACGATGGTGGGGGAGTCAGCGCAGGCGCGGAAGTCACCGCATCACGTGTGAACACGGTGCGGTGAACCGGTGTTTCGGTGTGGTGCACTATCATGGGTTCGTCAAGCACCCGACCAATGGGAGATCAGGTAGACGATGAGCGGCCACTCTAAATGGGCGACAACGAAGCACAAGAAAGCTGCGAATGACGCCAAGCGCGGCAAGGAGTTCGCGAAGCTGATCAAGAACATCGAGGTCGCTGCCCGCACCGGTGGTGGGGACCCGTCGGCGAACCCGACCCTCGACGACATGATCAAGAAGGCCAAGAAGGCTTCGGTCCCCAACGACAACATCGAGCGCGCCCGCAAGCGCGGCTCCGGCGAGGAGGCCGGCGGTGCGGACTGGGAGACCATCGTCTACGAGGGTTACGGTCCCAACGGTGTCGCGGTGCTCATCGAGTGCCTCACCGACAACCGCAACCGCGCCACCACGGACGTGCGTACCGCGATGAACAAGAACGGCGGGAACATGGCGGACGCCGGTTCGGTGTCCTACCTGTTCGAGCGCAAGGGTGTCGTGATCCTGGACAAGGCCGACCACACCGAGGACGACCTGCTCATGGCCGTGCTCGACGCGGGCGCAGACGAGGTCAACGACCTCGGCGAGAAGTTCGAGATCGTCTCCAGCCTGTCCGACCTGACCAACGTGCGCAGCGCGCTGGACGAGAACGGCATCGAGTACGACTCCGCCGACCCGGACTACCGGGCCGACGTCGAGGTCCCGTTGGACGCCGAGGGCGCGAAGAAGATCTTCCGCCTCATCGACGTCCTCGAGGAGTCCGACGACGTCCAGGACGTGTTCACGAACATGGACGTCTCCGACGAGGTCCTGGCGGAACTCGACGCCTGACGTCCCGCTACCCGCCGAAGGGCGGGCCGACGACCAGCAGGCCGCCGAAGACGAGCAGCACGACCACGGCGAGGGTTCCGGCGGACAGGTAGGGACGTCCCACCAGTACCGCGAGGATCCGGTCGCCGAGGGGTGCCCCGGGGCCGGCCTCGGTACGCCACGGGCCGTCCAGCCCACCCCGGTTGGCCACGGCCATCTCGAAGGGGACGGTGGCGAAGGGGACGACGGCGGAGAACAGGCCCAGGATGCCCTGGCCGGCACTCCAGCGGTTGTTCATCCACACGAGGACGGTCACCACGACGAAGGCCAGGAAGGCCAGTCCGTGGATCGGGCCGGCGGCGGAGACACCTGCCTCGGTCACGCCGGTGTACTTGAGGATCATCCCGAGGATCAGCAGCCCCCAGGTCACGGCCTCGATGATTGCGGTGGTCCGGTATATTTTCAGAGGAGTCATCGGCTGCTGATGCTACCCGACGCCGCGGTGCCGGTCATAAGTCACGTTGGGGGAGTTCGCGGCACGTGGCCCGCGGCTTTCGCACAGGTGTGCTATGTTCAGGTCGCGAAGGTGTGCACGGGCGATCATGGTGAGGAGCAGACAGGTGACAGGGCAACCACGCTCCACCCCGGCGGCGCAGGGACTGCTCGTGATGGGTATCGACCCTGGTCTGACCCGGTGTGGGCTGTCGGTGGTGCGTTCCGGTCAGGGGCGCTCCGTGGTGCCGGTCGCCGTGGGTGTGGTGCGCACGCCGGCGGAGGTCGAGCTTCCCCAGCGGCTGCGCCGGCTTTCCGAGGCGGTCGAGAGCTGGATGGACGACTACCGTCCGGACGTGGTGGCCATTGAACGAGTTTTCGAACGCGGGAACGTGTCCACCGTGATGAACACCGCTCACGCCGTCGGGGTACTCATGCTCAGCGCCGCGCGCCGCAACCTGCCCGTGCACCAGTACACCCCCAGCGAGGTCAAGAAGGCGGTCTCCGGCAACGGCCGGGCCGACAAACGCCAGATGACCAACATGATCACCCGCATCCTCGGACTGTCGGAACCGCCGAAACCCGCGGACGCCGCCGACGCCCTCGCGCTGGCGGTGTGTCACTGCTGGCGTTCGCCGTACCAGGCCCTGGTCTCAGATGCCTCAGACTCGAAAGGTTCATAAGTGATTGCTTCATTGAGGGGCACCGTCATCGACAAGAGGCTCGACTCCGTGGTGATCGAGTGCGCCGGCGTCGGCTACCAGTGCCAGGCGACGGCCCCGACGTTGGCCACCCTGCCGCGCGGGGAGGAGGTCTTCGTGCTGACCACCATGGTGGTGCGTGAGGACTCGCAGACCCTGTTCGCGTTCCCGGACGTCGCCTCGCGCGAGGTCTTCGGCCTGCTGCAGTCGGTGTCGGGCGTGGGCGCCCGCCTGGCCATGGGCGTGATGTCGGTGCTCGACCCGGCCGAGTTGTCCCGTGCCGTCACCGAGGGCGACGTCAAGGCCCTGCAGCGCGCCCCGGGGGTCGGCAAGCGGCTTGCCGAGCGCATGGCCGTGGACCTCAAGGGCAAGCTCGACGGGTACGCCGTCGCGCCCACCGCGACAGCGGCCGATGGTGGCGTGGGGCAGGACGAGCCGCTCGCCGACGCGGTGCCCGGTCAGGTCGTCGACGCACTCACCGGCCTCGGCTTCACCGAACGTGACGCGGAGAAGGCCGTACGCGAGATCAGCGCGACTGGTGCAGACGGCGACGGCGGTGCTGCCGAGCCCGCGGACACCGCCACCGTCCTGCGCCGGGCGCTCGCCCACCTCGGTGGCCGACGGTAGCGTGGGCACCGGTACAAGAAGGAGAACAGATGGGTGACATCGAACGCACCGAGTTCGACACCGGCTCGGCCGGGGTGACGAACAGCGGGGGAGGCGCAGGGTTCGGCGGCAGCGGCAGCGGCGTCAACGAGGACCTCTCGCCGACGCCCCAGCCCGGGGAGGGCGACGCCGAGCTCTCGCTGCGTCCTCGCTCACTGGGCGAGTTCATCGGCCAGCCGAAGGTCCGCAGCCAGCTGGAGCTGGTCCTCGGCGGGGCGAAGGCGCGCAACGTCGCCCCCGACCACGTGCTGCTCGCCGGGCCTCCCGGGCTCGGTAAGACGACCATGGCCATGATCATCGCCCAGGAACTCGGCTCCTCGGTCCGCATGACGTCGGGGCCGGCCCTGGAACGCGCCGGCGACCTCGCGGCGATGCTGTCGAACCTCATCGAGGGCGACGTCCTGTTCATCGACGAGATCCACCGCATGGCCCGCCCGGCGGAGGAGATGCTCTACATGGCGATGGAGGACTTCCGGATCGACGTGATCGTGGGCAAGGGGCCCGGGGCTACCTCGATCCCGATCGAACTGCCGCAATTCACCCTCGTCGGCGCCACCACGCGTGCCGGCATGCTCACCGGGCCGCTGCGCGACCGCTTCGGCTTCACCGCGCAGATGGAGTTCTACGACACCGCCGACCTCACCCGTGTGGTCACCCGCGCCGCCGGCATCCTCGGGGTAACCGTGACCGCGGACGCCGCCGTGGAGATCGCCTCCCGGTCGCGGGGCACCCCGCGTATCGCCAACCGCCTGCTGCGCCGCGTGCGTGACTACGCCGAGGTCGAGGGTGACGGGACGATCAGCGTGGACGTCGCCCGCGCCGCGCTGCAGATCTTCGACGTCGACGAGCTCGGTCTCGACCGGCTCGACCGGGCGGTCCTGGACGCTCTGGTGCGTGGCCACAACGGTGGTCCCGTCGGGGTGAACACCCTGGCGGTCGCGGTGGGGGAGGAACCCACCACCGTCGAGGAGGTCTGCGAGCCCTACCTGGTGCGGGCCGGTATGGTCTCGCGCACGCCCCGCGGGAGGACCGCCACGCCGGCGGCCTGGCGGCACCTCGGACTGGAACAACCGGCCGATAGGTGACCAAACACCCGTGTGGCAGACTGGCCGCATGGAACCCTTTCTTCTGATTCTGATTGTCCTTGTCTTCCTCGGCCTGCCCGTCCTGTCGATGCGTAAGCAGTCGAAGCAGATCAATCAGATCAAGACCTTCCAGTCACAGCTGGAACCCGGAATGATCGTGCAGATGACCTCGGGCATCCACGCCCGGCTCGTCGAGGTGGGCACCACCACCGTCGACGTCGAGCTCGCACCCGGCGTGACCACCACCTGGGACCGCACCGCCGTGCTCAAGCTGGTGGAGACCGACCAGGGTGGCGAGGCCGACGGGGCCGTCGAGGAGAACGTCGTGGCCGAGGAAGCTCCGGCCTCCGAGTTCGAGAACTTCGACACCGTGGAGCCCTTCGAGGACCGTCAGGACGAGGCCATGGACAACCCGTTCAACGGCGACGAGCGTAAGGACGACGGCGACACGCCCCGGTCGTAACCGGTCCCGCCACCTCAGTTCCTTCCCCACACACCCCTCCGGTGAGACCGTGATGACCCACGTTGCCAGCCGGAGGGTCTAGACTCAGTCGACGACATGGCGGTGGTTCTTTTGTCATGCCCATGTTGCCGACATCCCCGAAACTTCAGGAGTAACCCGAGTGAGTTCCAAGGGCTCAACGGCCGCCAGAGCAAGAAGGTGGCCTAAGCAGGCACTTCTGCTCTTCGTCGCCATCCTGGTCGTGATCTACGGCCTCGTATTCTTCACCGGTGACAAGAGCCCCACGCCGAAGCTGGGCATCGACCTGCAAGGCGGTACCCGGGTCACCCTGGTGCCACAGGGCGAGGAGCCCACCAGCGACCAGCTGAGCCAGGCACGCCGGATCCTCGAGGAACGTGTCAACGGCATGGGTGTCAGTGGCGCCCAGGTCGTCTCCGACGGCAACTCCCTTGTCATCACCGTTCCCGGCGAGGACTCCTCCGAGGCACGCACCCTGGGCCAGGCCTCCCAGATGCTCTTCCGTCCGGTGATGCAGGGCGGTATGCCCGAGGACGGTCTCAACGACGTCCTCACCGAGATGGCCGACCGCTGGGTCGAGACCGGGATTCTCACCGCCGACGAGGCGGACCAGAAGCTCGAGGACGCCATGGCGACCGTCGAGCAGATGGGTATGGAGACCCCGGAGGACACCCCGACCGTCACCGCGCAGGAACCGGCCGAGCCGGCCAACTCCATCGAGGAGGCCGACCGGCGCCAGGAGACCACCGAGGTGATGCGTGAGGACCGCCAGTCCGAGGACACCAACACCCAGATCGCCGCCTCCTTCCTCATGACCTGCTCGGACGGCGTCGACCCGCTCGCCGGTGCCGACGACGCCGCCAAGCCGCTGGTCAGCTGCAGCGAGGGTCAGCCGATCCTGCTGGAGCCGGCCCCGCTGCTCAATGGCCAGGAGGACGAGGAGAACGGGACCCGCCTCACCGGTGACATGATCGACACCGATTCGCAGATCTTCGGCGGACTGGACTCCGAGACCGGCCAGATCAAGATCACCTTCCGGTTCAAGACCGGCGACGCCACCCCCGGTGGCGAGACCTGGCAGCGCATCGGGCAGGAGTACGCCCAGCAGCAGATCGCCATCACCCTCGACAGCCAGGTGCTCTCCGCACCGACGATGCAGTCGCCGACGCCCCCCGGCCGCGACTCCGAGATCACCGGTGACTTCACCGAGAGCGAGGCGTCCGACCTCGCCAACAACCTGCGCTACGGCGCGCTGCCGCTCAGCTTCACCGGCGAGAACGGTGAGCAGGGCGGTACGGCCGAGACGATCTCGCCGACGATGGGTACCGCCGCACTGCAGGCCGGTCTCATCGCCGGTCTGGTCGGCCTGGTCCTCGTCGCGCTCTGGTCGCTGATCTACTACCGCGGCTTCGGTGTCGTCGCCGTGTTCTCGTTGATCGCCTCGGGTCTGCTGATCTACGGTGCCCTGGTCCTGCTGGGCCGGTGGATCGACTACAGCCTGGACCTGGCCGGCATCGCCGGTCTGATCATCGGTATCGGTACGACCGCGGACTCTTTCGTGGTCTACTTCGAACGCATCAAGGACATGATCCAACAGGGGCACAGTTTCCGGTCCGCGGTGCCACGCGCCTGGAAGCGGGCGCGTGCCACGATCATCACGGGCAACGTGGTGTCCATCGTCGCCTCCCTGGTCCTGTACTTCGTGGCCGTCGGCGACGTCAAGGGCTTCGCCTTCACCCTGGGTCTGTCCACCGTCTTCGACGTGGTCATCGCCTTCCTGGTCACCGCACCGCTGGTGATCCTGATGTCGCGCTCGGAGAAGTTCGCCTCGCCGAAGCTCAACGGCCTGCACTCGGCCTTCCGCTCGGCGGAACGCCGCCGCGCCGGCCAGCTGGCCGAAGGCTCCGAGCCCGTGACGGTCCCCGACAGCGAGCCGGACGGAGAACCCGACGGCGATCCGGACAGCGCTCCACAGGACGGCCCTGCGTCCTCCACTGAGAACGGAAAGGACCAGTGAGCATGAACGCGACGACTGAAACCACGTCTTCCAACACGTCTTCCACCGCGCCTACCCCCAAGCCCGCCGGTATCCTCGAGAAGACCTATAACGGCGAGGCCAACTTCGCCTTCGTCGACAAGCGGCGCCGCTGGTACTGGATCTACGCGCTGCTGACCTTGCTGTGCTTCCTGGTCATCGCGATCAAGGGCTTCACCTTGGGCATCGACCTGGAGGGTGGCACGAAGCTGACCATGCCGCCGTCCAACGGTGCCACCGAGACCTCGGTCACCGAGGTCGTCGAGGACGCCACCGGTGTGACACCGCAGTCGGTGCAGACCGTGGGCAGCGGCAACAGCCAGAGCATCGAGGTCGCCTCCGAGCGTCTGTCGGACGAGCAGATCCGTGAGGCACGGGTCGCGCTCTACGATGAGTTCGAGCCGACCGACCAGACCGGCCAGCCCAGCCCCGACGCCATCAGCGACTCCACCGTGTCGGAGTCCTGGGGCCAGTCGGTCACCGAACGCATGGTCATCGGCATGGTGGTGTTCCTGGCGATCGTCTTCGTCTACATCACCATCCGCATGGAGCGCGACATGGCGATCTCCGCGATCGTCACCCTGCTGCTGGACGGCATCTTCGTCGCCGGCATCTACTCGCTCGTCGGATTCGAGGTCTCACCGGCCACGATCATCGGCCTGCTGACGATTCTGGCGTACTCGCTCTACGACACCGTGATCGTGTTCGACAAGGTCCACGAGAACACGCAGGACGTGTTCAGCTCGACGCGCTCCACCTACGGTGAACAGGTCAACCTGGCGATCAACCAGACGGTGATGAGGTCGTTGAACACCTCGCTGTTCTCCGTGGTCCCGATTGCCTCGCTGCTGGTCGTGGCGGTGTGGCTGATGGGTGTCGGCACGCTCAAGGACCTGGCCCTGGTCCAGTTCGTGGGCGTGATCGCCGGTACCTTCAGCTCGATCTACTTCTCGGCGCCGCTGCTGGTGACCCTGAAGAGCCGCCAGAAGAAGATGGTCGAGCACGACCGCAAGGTCGCCCGCGCCCGCGAACTCGCCGCGGACCGCAGCGTCGTACCGGCGGACCAGTCCGCTGCTGACGCCTCCGGCGACGAGGCCGCGCAGGACGGCCCGGCCGCCGAAGCGGCCGACGAGCAGCCGCGGCGCACCGTCACGTTGCCGCCGCACTCGCACGGCGGGGACACCGAACCCGGTCAGGACAGGGGCCGCACCTGGCGGCCCGGGATGTAATCTCACAAGGAAAGACAGGACGATGACGCATCGATTCCGCCGTCCGGCGGCTCTCCTCACGGCCACGGCGGTGGCCTTCGGGGTGGTGGCGTGCTCCTCCGACGACGGAGTCGAGGACGCGTCCGACCCGCTGTTCGGCTACGCACTGCCACGCCCGATCGTGACCCTCAACGCCGCGAGCGCCCAGGGCGCGGCGACCGATGCGGCGAAGGTGTCCGCACGCCTGTACCCGGGCTCCTACCTCACCGGGCCGGACGGACGGCTGTTGCCGAACACCGACCTGGTGAGGGCGACGCCCTCGGCGGACAACGGCGACATCGTCAACTACCGGATCAGCGACCAGGTGACCTACTCCGACGGCGCCCCGGTGGTCTGCGACGACTTCCTGCTGACGTGGGTGGCATCGAAGTACCCGGACCTGTTCTCCTCCGACCTGGGCCTGACCGCCCGGGTCAAGGACTTCAACTGCGACGCCGGTCAGCGTGACTTCAGCATCGAGTTCGACCGGGGCATGGGCAGCCGTTACCGCGAGCTGTTCAGTGTCGGCGAGGTTCTGCCCTCGCACACCGTGGCCGAGCGCGCCGGCGTGGACGACGTGGTCGGTGCCATCGACACCGGCGACCAGGATGCTCTGGCCGACCTGGGCCGGGAGTGGAGCTCCACCTTCCGCGTCGCCGAGACCGACCCCTCGCAGGTCCCGACCTACGGGCCGTACCGGGTGGCCTCCCGTGGTGAGGACGGCTCCCTGGCGCTCACCGTCAACCCGGAGTGGACCGGGGTGCGCCCCGGTCTGGACGAGGTCGTGATGTGGTCGGGTCCCGGTGCCGGCATCGAGGGACCCGACTTCGAGCAGCTCTCCTCGGACTACCGGCTCTACGTCGCCGACGTCCCCCCTGAGACCGACCCGGTGGCCGCGGGCCTCGAGGTCGCTCCGGAGACAGGGACGCAGACGGCGACTGACACGGCAACCGAGACCGGTGCACCGTCCAGCGAGACGACCGGCAGCGATGACGCCGACGGTGCCGACGGTGCAGAGGACGGTGATGACGGCATCCGGGCGGACACCGACGAGACCGCCCCGGACCTCTCGGACTCCGACGACGTCTCCGGACGCTTCGCCGTGACCCGTGGCTCCGGCACCCGTGTCGACGGTCTGACGCTGTCGGACAGCGGCATCTTCGACTCCGCGGAGAACCGGCGCGCCTTCGCGCGCTGCGTGGACCGCAGTGCGGTGGCCGACGCGGTGAAGTCGGAGTCCGGCATCACCGTCGACGAGGCACCCTTCCGGCTGATCGCCCCCGGCGCCCAGGCAGGGGAGAACCTCGGCGACATCGCCGCCCGCAACAACTACACCGACACCGCGCCGACCACCGACCGCCTGGGCGGGACGACCGTGCGCGTCGGCTACTTCTCCGACGTGGCACGCTACCGGGCGATGGTCGACACCCTCGTCGAGTCCTGCTCCGCCGCGGACGTGACCGTGGTGCCGGTCCCGCTGGGTGTCGACGACCTCGACGGCCTCGGCACCGACTACGACGCCCTGCTGGAGACCCGGTCGACCTTCGGCCAGAACCCGCAGGTCTCGTTCCCGGCGTCGTCGGGCGCCTCGGGCACGGCCACGGTCAGCCAGCTGCGTGACGCCGAGAACGTCCTGGCGGACTCGACGGCGACCGTGCCGTTGACCGCCGAGCCCCGCTCGGTTGCGGTGGACCGTGGCCTGTCCAACGTGGTCGACAACCCCGGCGAGACCGGCATGAGCTGGAACATGGACCGCTGGGTCTCCCCGGACTTCCCGACGACCTCGGCACCGACCACGGCGCCGACCGAGCCCAGCAGCAGCAACAGTGACGACAGTGAAAACAGTGAGGACGAGCAGTGACTGACTACCCGGACGCCAGGACCGCCCTGGCGGCCAAGACCCGACACGTCCCGGACTTCCCGGGGCCCGGGATCGTCTTCCAGGACCTGACCCCCGTCCTCGCCGACGGAACGGCCTTCCGCACGATCGTCACCGAGATGGCCGACGTCTGCCGCGAGTTCGACATCGACGTCGTCGCCGGCCTCGACGCCCGCGGCTTCCTGCTCGGCTCCGCGGTCGCCCTGCAACTCGGTGTCGGTGTGCTCGCGCTGCGCAAGGCGGGCAAGCTCCCGCCGCCGGTGTTCCACCAGGACTACGCCCTGGAGTACGGCACCGCCGCCCTGGAGATCCCCTCGGAGGGCCTCGACGTGCACGGACGCCGCGTCCTGCTCGTCGACGACGTGCTCGCCACCGGCGGCACGCTGGTCGCCGCACGTGCCCTGCTGGACAAGGCCGGCGCGATCACCGTGGGTGTCGCCGTGGCCCTGGAGGTCCCGGAACTGCAGGGTGCGAAACGTTTGGGGGACCTTCCGTTGTACGTGGTTTCCCGCGGACAGTAGGCTTGTCGTTCACACGCTGCACACAGTAGGGAAACGGTGAGGCATGACGAACGAGAAGAACTCGCTGTGGATGGCCGCGCGTATCGCGCGCAGCCTCACCGGCAAGAGCAGGATCAACCCCGTGCTGGGGCCGCTGATCGCCGTGCACCGGCGCTACCACCCCAAGGCCGACGTCGAGATCCTCAGCCGCGCCTACACCACCGCAGAACGCCTGCACTCCGGGGTGCTGCGTAAGTCGGGGGAGCCCTACATCACCCACCCGCTTGCCGTGGCGACCATCGCCGCGGAGATCGGCATGGACACCACCACGCTGGTCGCCGCGCTGCTGCACGACACGGTCGAGGACACCGACTACTCCCTCGACGACCTCACCGCCGACTTCGGCGCCGAGGTCACCCAGCTGGTGGACGGGGTGACCAAGCTGGACAAGGTCGCCCTGGGTTCCGCGGCCGAGGCCGAGACGATCCGCAAGATGATCGTGGCCATGGCCCACGACCCGCGCGTGCTGGTGATCAAGGTCGCCGACCGGCTGCACAACATGCGCACGATGCGTTTCCTGCCGCCGGAGAAGCAGGCCAAGAAGGCCCGGCAGACCCTGGAGGTCATCGCACCGCTGGCGCACCGCCTGGGCATGGCCACGATCAAGTGGGAGCTGGAGGACCTGTCCTTCGCGATCCTGTACCCGAAGAAGTACGAGGAGATCGTCCGGCTCGTCGCCGACCGTGCGCCCAAGCGTGACCAGTACCTGGCGAAGGTCATCAACGACATCCAGTCCACGCTGCGCGACTCGCACATCACCGCCGAGGTGGTGGGCCGGCCGAAGCACTACTGGTCGATCTACCAGAAGATGATCGTGCGCGGCCGCGACTTCGACGAGATCTTCGACTTGGTGGGCATCCGCATCCTCGTCGACGAGATCCGCGACTGCTACGCCGCCGTCGGCGCGGTGCACTCGCAGTACCAGCCGATGCCCGGCCGGTTCAAGGACTACATCTCCCAGCCGCGCTTCGACGTGTACCGCTCGCTGCACACCACGGTCATCGGGCCGGACGCCAAGGTGCTGGAGGTGCAGATCCGTACCCACGAGATGCATTACCAGGCGGAGTACGGCATCGCCGCCCACTGGCGCTACAAGGAGACCAAGGGCTCGCACAAGGGCGACGCCGCCGAGGTCGACCAGATGGCGTGGATGCGTCAGCTGCTCGACTGGCAGAAGGAGGCCGCGGACCCCAACGAGTTCCTGGACTCGCTGCGCTACGACCTCTCGACGACCCAGATCTTCGTGTTCACCCCCCGTGGCGACGCGGTGACACTGCCCACGGACGCCACCCCGGTGGACTTCGCCTACGCGGTGCACACCGAGGTCGGCCACCGGTGCATCGGTGCGAAGGTCAACGGCAAGCTGGTCGCGTTGGAGTCGCCGCTCAAGACCGGCGACAAGGTGGAGATCTTCACCTCGAAGGACTCGACCGCGGGTCCGTCGAAGGACTGGGAGAAGTTCGTGGTCTCCCCGCGGGCGCGTAACCGCATCCGCACCTGGTTCAACAAGGAGCGCCGCGAGGAGACCCTGGAGAAGGGCAAGGAGGCTCTGGCGGCCGAGGCGCAGCGTACGGGTATCCCGTTGCAGCGTCTGGTGACGGCCACGGCGTTGCGCACGGTGGCTACGCAGCTCTCCCGCGATTCCGTGGACGACCTGTACGACGCCATCGGCAAGGGCGGGGTCACCGCCGGGCATGTGGTCCACATGCTGCAGGACATCTACCAGGGCGACGCCGACGAGGACGACCAGCCGGTCGCCCCGGCCCCCGCGGTGCGTCGCACGACCCCGCAGCAGCAGGTCCAGTCCGGCCGTGGTGACGGCTCCGGTGTGCTGGTGCAGGGCAACTCGGATTTCTCGGCGAAGCTCGCCAAGTGCTGTACCCCGGTGCCCGGCGACGAGATCTTCGGCTTCATCACCAAGGGTGGCGGGGTGTCGGTGCACCGTACGGACTGCACCAACTCCGAGAAGCTGCACTCAGAGCCGGAGCGCCTCATCGACGTGGCGTGGGCCTCGGACGTGCGCGACGCGGTCTTCGTGGTCACCCTGCAGATCGAGGGCCTGGACCGCACGGGCCTGCTCAGCGAGGTCACTCGTGTGGTCAGTGAACAGAAGGTGCCGATCATCGCCACGAGCACTCACGTGGCGGAGGACCGGGTGGCGATGTGCCGGTTCACCTTCGAGGTGTCGGACACCAAGCAGCTGGGTTACCTGATGAACCAGCTGCGCAACGTGGAGGGCGTCTACGACGTCTACCGCGTCACCACCGGGGGGTAGGACGCGCCGACGGCGCGACCTACCGGACGCGGGGTGTCAGGCGACCGTGGCGCTCTCGATGCGGACCTCGTCGACGGGCTCGCCGTCGCCGCCGGTGTCCTCGTGCTGACCCTCGTTCTCCTCGATGATGGAGTCCAGGGTGCTCAGCCCGTCCTCGGAGATGGTGCCGAAGATGGTGTAGTCGTTGGGCAGCTGGGTCTCGTCGTCGACGAGGAAGAACTGGGAGCCGTTGGTGTTCTCGCCGCTGTTGGCCATCGCGAGCACGCCGCGCTTGTACTGGCCCTCCTCCTCGACCGGCTCGCCGTCCTCGTTCCAGACGGGGTACTCGTCGGGGAAGGAGTAGCCGGGGCCGCCGGAACCGTCACCGGCAGGGTCACCGCACTGCAGGATCTTCATGGAGTCGCTGACGACCACGCGGTGGCAGGTGGTGTCGTTGTAGAAGTCCTCCGAGGCGAGGTGCTCGAAGCTGGTGGCGGCACAGGGGGCCTGGCCGTAGTCCAGGGTCACGCCGATGTCGCCCTTGTTGGTGGCCAGGGTGACGTCCGAGGTGCCGTCCGTGCGCAGGTCGTCGGCACTGGGCACGGAGACCTCCTTGGCGGCGTCGCCGGACTCGTTGTAGGCGCACTCCTGCGGGGCCGAGGCCTCCTCGGTCTCCGGGGTGCTCGGGGCGGAGCTCTGGCCGTCGGCGAGGTTCTCCTGGTCGTCTTCGTCGCCGCCACCGGCCGTGGCGGCGATGTAGATGCCGCCGACCAGGGCGACGAGCACGACCAGGGTGGCCAGCGTGACGCCGAGGGGGCGCAGCTTTTCGCGCCGTGCCCTCGACTTCAGTTCCTTGTCGAGATTCTTGAGTGCCGCGTCGCGGCGGGAGGAGTTGTCGGACAAAGCTCCGTGGCCTTTCCCTCGGGGATGGTCGTGATCGGATGTGATCGGTCGTGATCGACTGCCCCATTGTTCCACCCCGCACCTGCTTACTCCAGCAGCACGCCACCTTGTCGCCTGTGAATCTGCCCCGGGATCCACCTCGCCGGTGAATCCGGGCCGCGCCGGACGGTAGGGTGGCGGCCATGGCGAACCTCACCGTGGAAGTATTGCCCACCGGCCCGTTCGAGACGAACTGCCTGCTCCTGCACGACGGGGCCGAGGCCACCGTCGTGGACCCGGGGATGGGGGCCGCGGCACTGATCGAGCAGGCCGTGGCGGAGAAGGGGCTGCGGGTCACGCAGATCGTGCTGACCCACGGTCACATCGACCACGTCCGCGACCTGCCTTCGGTGCAGGCCACCTACGCCGTGGCGTCCCACATGCACCCGGCGGACAACGTCTTCCTGCAGCGCGAGGTGCTCGACGCGATGGGACCGTCCGGCGAGGCGCACGACGTGGCCACGATGGAGACCCCGGAGGTCCCCACGCCCGTCGCCGACGGCGACGTGCTGGACATCTGCGGGGTGGGGTTCACCGCCCACCACATGCCCGGGCACTCGCCGGGCTCGGTGATGTTCCGCGGCGAGGTCGAGGGCCAGGGCCTGATCCTCGGCGGCGACGTGCTCTTCCGCGGAGGGGTGGGACGCACCGACCTGCCGTTCTCCGAGCCGGCGGTGATGGTCGACAGCCTGCGCCGCCTGGTGGAGACCTTCGACGGGGAGGACACCGTGGTGCCCGGTCACGGCCCGGCGACGACGGTGGGCACGGAGAAGGAGCAGAACGGCTTCCTGCAGGGGGTCGTGTGAGCCGACGGCCGGGTCGCTATAGTTGACCCCCGTGAGTGACTCCAGCAGCACCGGTTCCACCGGACAGGTCCAATCGTTCGCCGGCCCCAAGGGGGTGCCGGACTACGTGCCCCCGGCATCCGCGGCGTTCCATGCTGTGCGCAGCACGTTCGAGGAGGTCATCCACAAGTCCGGCTACGGCCACATCGAACTGCCGGTCTTCGAGGAGACCGCCCTGTTCGCCCGCGGGGTGGGGGAGTCCACGGATGTGGTCTCCAAGGAGATGTACACCTTCGAGGACCGTGGTGGCCGCTCGGTGACCCTGCGTCCGGAGGGCACCGCCGGGGTGATGCGTTCGGTGATCGAGCACAACCTCGACCGCGGCCAGCTTCCGGTGAAGCTGACCTACTCCGGCCCGTTCTTCCGCTACGAGCGTCCGCAGGCGGGACGCTACCGCCAGCTCCAGCAGGTCGGCGTCGAGGCGATCGGCGTCGACGACCCCACGTTGGACGCCGAGGTCGTGGCCATGGCCGACCGCTGTTACCGCGCGCTCGGGCTCTCGGACTTCCGCCTTGAACTCTCCACGCTGGGCGACGAGACCTGCCGCCCGCAGTACCGCGCGAAGCTGCAGGAGTTCCTCTTCGCCCTGCCGTTGGACGAGGAGACCCGTCGACGTGCCGAGATCAACCCGCTGCGCGTGCTCGACGACAAGCGCCCGGAGGTCCGCGAGATGATGGCGGACGCCCCGTTGATGCCGGACAACCTGTCCGACGCGGCCCGGGAGCACTTCGAGACCGTGACCGGCACCCTCGACGACATGGGCGTGTCCTACACCCTGAACCCCCGCCTCGTGCGCGGGCTGGACTACTACACCAAGACCTGCTTCGAGTTCGTCCACGACGGACTCGGCGCGCAGTCCGGCATCGGCGGGGGAGGACGCTACGACGGCCTGATGGCCCAGCTGGGCGGCCAGGACCTCTCCGGCATCGGGTTCGGTCTCGGCGTGGACCGCACCGTGCTCGCCCTGGAGGCCGAGGGTGTCTCGCCGACGACGGGACGCCGTGTCGACGTCTACGGCGTGCCGATGGGTGCCGACGCGAAGCGTCGGATGGCGGTGGTCGTCGACCGGCTGCGCCGCGCCGGCGTCAGCGCCGACATGTCCTACGGCGACCGTGGTCTCAAGGGCGCGATGAAGGGCGCGGACCGGGCGGGCGCCCTCTTCGCTCTGGTCCTGGGCGACAACGAGCTCCGGGACGGCACCGTGGTGTTGCGCGACCTGTCGACCCGTCAGCAGACCGAGGTCGCGGTAGAGGATGTGGAGCAGGTTGTGACCAGGGCATTAGCGGAAGTAACCGCCTGATCTTGCTCTGACCTTAGCCTCTCCTCAACCGGGGGTGGCGGGTGCTCCGATGGGCTAGCCTTGTCTCTGAATCCTGAAAGTTATATTCAGGCGCAGAGACCTCACACTGAGCCCAGAGGAGTATTTTCATGGAAGAATCTGAGTCCCCGGGAGGCGGGGAGTCAACGACGGCAGCACGCAGTTCACCGGTCAACTGGCCGGTGTTTATTGTGTCCGCCGGACTGATGGTCGCCTTCGTGGTCTGGGCCTGGCTGGCCCCGGACTCCGCGGACAACGTGATCAACACGGTCAAGGAGTGGGTCTCCACCAACCTGGGCTGGTACTACGTGTTGACCGCCGGGGTGGTGGTGGTCTTCGTCCTGGTGATCGCGTTTCGCCGCGTGGGCAACACCAAGATCGGCCCGGACCACTCGCAGCCACGGTTCGGGATGTTCACCTGGGGCGCAATGCTCTTCGCCGCCGGCATCGGTGTGGACCTGATGTTCTTCGGCGTCTCGGGCCCCGCGACGAACTACCTCACCCCGCCGGAGACCGCCGAGCTCTCCGACGAGGCCGCCCGCATGGCCCCGCTGTGGACGATGTTCCACTACGGCATCCCGGGCTGGGCGATGTACGCCCTGATGGGGATGGCCTTCGGCCTGTTCGCCTACCGCTACCACATGCCGCTGAGCATCCGCTCGGCCCTGGCCCCGGTCTTCGGACGCCGCATCCACGGCGCGATCGGCCACGGCGTGGACATCGCCGCGGCCATCGGCACCGCCTTCGGCATCGCCGTCTCCCTGGGCATCGGCGTGGTGTTCCTGAACTACGGTCTCTCCGAGATCTTCGGGATCCCCACGAACACCGGCGTCCAGGTCGCCCTGATCGGCCTTTCCGTGCTGATCACCGTCATCTCCACGGTCTCCGGCGTGGACAAGGGCATCCGCCGGCTCTCCGAGCTCAACGTGTGGCTGGCCCTGGCGCTGATGGTGTGGATCGTGGTCATGGGCCGGACCGCCGAGCTGCTCAACGCCCTGGTGCAGAACCTCGGCGACTTCGTGGCCCGGTTCCCCTCGATGATCATGAACACCTTCGCCTACACCGACGGTGCCGCCGACTACCCGGCGGACCAGTGGCAGTCGGACTGGACACTGTTCTTCTGGGCCTGGTGGATCGCCTGGGCACCCTTCGTGGGCCTGTTCCTGGCCCGGATCTCGCGCGGACGCACCCTGCGCCAGTTCATCCTCGGCGTGCTCGTGATCCCCTTCGCCTTCATCGCGATCTGGATCTCGATCTTCGGCAACGCCGCCCTCGGCTTCTTCCGCGACGGCGACGAGGAGTTCCTGCAGACCGCGGTGGACACCCCGGAGTCCGGGTTCTTCCTGCTGCTGCAGCAGTACCCGGGATCGACCTTCGCGGTGGCCCTGGCCGTGCTGACCGGCCTGCTGTTCTACGTCACCTCGGCGGACTCCGGTTCGCTGGTGATGGCGAACATCACGTCCAAGCCCTCGGTGGAGGACGCGGACGGCCCGCCGTGGCTGCGGATCGTGTGGGCGGTGCTCACCGGTGCGCTGACGCTGGTGATGCTGCTCATCGGCGGTGTCTACACACTGCAGGCGGCGACGGTGCTCATCGGGCTGCCGTTCTCGGTGATCATGTACCTGCTGATGTTCAGCATCTGGCGGGTCCTGGGCGCCGAGGCCCACTGGTTGCAGTCCCGGGCGCTCTCCCTGCCCGGCGCGCTGTCCGACCGGGCGGGAACCCCGCAGCCGCGACTGGCGTGGCGCAACCGGCTCAAGCGCCGGATGAGCTTCCCCTCGGCGAAGGAGACCCAGGCCTACGTGGAGAGCACCGCGGCGCCGGCCATCACCGAGGTCGCCGAGGAACTGCGCGAACTCGGCCTGGACGTCTCGCTCACCCGCGACACACACCCGGAGTACCCGATCGACTTCGTCGACCTGCTGGTCCGGTTCCCGGGCCAGGACGACTTCAAGTACCAGGCGTACCCGGTGCCGGGGCAGGTGCCGAACTTCGCGGTGAACCTTAACGTGGACCACGACGTGTACTTCACGCTCGAGGTCTTCTCGGCGACCGGTTCACGCGGCCACAACATCCTCGGCTACTCGAAGGACCAGGTCATCTCGGATGTCCTGGACTCCTATGAGGTGCACGTGGAGTACATGTCCCTGACCGGTGACGGTGGTACCCCCACCGCCGACGCCCACGGCACGGCACCCTCGCTGTGGACCAACGACGACAACGACCCTGAACAGACAGGAAGAGAGAACAGCAATGACTGACACCATCCGGGACACCCCCCAGGACACCCCCTGGTCGCTGTACATCGACGGCGCCTGGACCGCCGCGGCCGACGGCGGCACCCGAACCGTGACCTGCCCGGCGGACGGCAGCGTCGTCGCCGTGGTCTCCGAGGCGACCTCCGCCGACACCGAGAAGGCCATCGCCGCGGCCCGACGGGCCTTCGACGCCGGCGAGTGGTCCTCCACCTCGGCTGCCTACCGTGGCGACCTGCTGCTCAAGGTCGCCGACGCCATGGCCGAGCGCAAGGACGAGTTCGCCCGCGCCGAGGCCCTGGACACCGGCAAGCGTCTGGTCGAGGCCGAGGGCGACATGGACGACATCATGAACTGCTTCCGGTTCTTCGGCAAGATCGCCGACCAGCACCCGGGCCGCATCATCGACGCCGGGGACGACTCGGTGATCTCCCGGGTCGTCTACGAGCCCGTCGGCGTGTGCGGGATGATCACCCCGTGGAACTTCCCGCTGCTGCAGGCCAGCTGGAAGATCGCCCCGGCGATCGCCGCCGGCAACACCTTCGTGCTCAAGCCCGCCGAACTGACCCCGCACACCGCCATCCTGATCATCGACGTGCTGGACAAGCTCGGGCTGCCCGCCGGTGTGGCCAACCTGGTGCTCGGCGCGGGTGCCGAGGCCGGTGCGCCGCTGTCGTCGCACCCGGACGTGGACATGGTCTCGTTCACCGGTGGTCTGGTCACCGGTCAGCGCATCGCCGCCGCCGCGGCCCCGTCCATCAAGAAGCTGGCCCTGGAGCTCGGCGGCAAGAACCCGAACGTGGTCTTCGCCGACGCCGACTTCGACGCCGCCGTGGACAACGCCCTCAACGCCGGTTTCCTGGACTCCGGCCTGGTCTGCTCGGCCGGCACCCGTCTGATCGTCGAGGAGAGCATCAAGGAGCGTTTCGTCGACGAGCTCGTCCGCCGTGCCGAGGGCATCGTGATGGGCGGTCCCTTCGACGAGGCCGCCGAGACCGGCCCGCTGATCTCGGTGGAGCACCGCGACAAGGTCACCGACTACGTCCGGCGTGGTGTGGAGGCCGGCGCGACCCTGCGCTGCGGCGGCCACTGGGGCGGCCCCGAGCTGGAGAAGGGCTGCTTCTACGCCCCGACGGTCCTCGACAACTGCACCGCGGAGAACCCCGCGGTCGTCGAGGAGGGCTTCGGCCCGGTCATCACCGTGGAGACCTTCACCACGGAGGCCGAGGCCATCGCCACGGCAAACCACACCGAGTACGGCCTGGCCGGCGCGGTGTGGACCAGCGATCGGGGAGTGGCGAACCGGGTCTCCCGGGCGCTGCGCCACGGCACGGTGTGGATCAACGACTACCACCCCTACGTCCCCCAGGCGGAGTGGGGCGGCTTCAAGGCCTCCGGCACCGGACGCGAGCTCGGCCTGGCCGGACTCGAGGAGTACCGCGAGGCCAAGCACGTCTACGAGAACACCGAGCCGGCCGCGACCGGCTGGTTCCCCCAGAAGTAGTACCCCGTCAGCAGTACCTGACTGTTCACCTGAATTCATGGAACACATGAGGAGTGGAGAAGACATGCGAGACAACTACGACTACATCGTCATCGGTGCAGGTTCCTCGGGCGCCGTGGTGGCGTCCCGGCTCAGCGAGGACCCGGAGGTCACCGTCGCCCTGATCGAGGCCGGCCCCACCGATGTCGACAAGCCAGAGATCCTGAACCTCGCCGAGTGGCCCGGACTGCTGGAGTCCGGCTACGACTGGGACTACCCGATCGAGCCGCAGCAGCACGGCAACTCCTTCATGCGCCACGCGCGTGCGAAGGTGCTCGGCGGCTGTTCCTCGCACAACTCGTGCATCGCCTTCCACACCCCGGCCCAGGACCTGGACCACTGGGTGAGCCTGGGTGCGGCCGGCTGGGACTCCGAGAGCGTCCTGCCGCTGATCAAGCGCCTGGAGACCAATGACCGTGAGGGCGACAACCACGGCCACGACGGCCCCGTCCGTCTGCGCTCGGTGCCGCACCGCGACCCGGTGGGCACGGCGATCATCGAGGCCTGCGAACAGCAGGGCCTGCCGAACACGCCTTTCAACGAGGGCACCACCGTCAACCACGGTGCGGACTGGTTCCAGATCAACGCCACCGACGAGAACGTGCGTTCCTCGTCCTCGGTGTCCTACCTGCACCCGGTCATGGAGCGCGAGAACCTGGACATCCTGACCGACCGTCAGGTCTCCCGGATCCTGTTCAGCGAGACCACCGACGGCGAGGGCGGGCAGCCCACGGCCACCGGCATCGAGTACCTGGACAACCCCTTCGGACGGCTCAAGACCCTGGACGCCAACCGTGAGGTCATCCTCTCCGCCGGCGCGATCGACAGCCCGAAGCTGCTCATGCTCTCCGGCATCGGCCCGGCCGAGCACCTCGCCGAGGTCGGCGTGGAGACCCTGGTCGACGCCCCCGGCGTCGGCGAGCACCTGCAGGACCACCCGGAGGCCGTGATCTCCTGGGAGTCCAAGGTCCCGATGACCCGTGACGCCACACAGTGGTGGGAGATCGGGATCTTCGACAAGGTCGACGAGGGCGGTGCCGACGGCCTGGACCTGCCGGACCTGATGATGCACTACGGTTCGATGCCCTTCGACATGCACACCCGTCGTCAGGGCTACCCGACCGCGGACGAGGCGTTCTGCCTGACGCCGAACATCACCCACGCCAAGGCCCGCGGCACGGTGCGGCTGCGGACCTGCGACTTCCGCGACAAGCCGATGGTCGACCCGCGGTACTTCACCGACGAGGAGGGCTACGACATGCACATCGCCGTGGAGGGCATCAAGCTCGCCCGCGAGATCGTCGCCCAGCCGGCCATGGCCGAGTACGCCGGCCGGGAGCTCTTCCCGGGTACCGAGGTGCAGTCGGACGAGGACATCGCCGACTACGTGGCCAAGACGCACAACACCGTCTACCACCCGGCCGGCACGGTGCGCATGGGTGCCGTGGACGACGTCATGTCGCCGCTGGACCCGGAGCTGCGCGTCAAGGGTGTCTCCGGGCTGCGCGTCGTCGACGCCTCGGTGATGCCGCAACTCACCGCGGTCAACCCCAACATCAGCTGCATGCTGATCGGGGAGCGCGCCTCGGACCTGATCCGCGGCAACTGATCAGCATCCGATCGGCGAGGGGAGTCCTCAGCGCCTGAAGTCCTGGGCGCAGGACTCCATCGTGCCGTTGTCGTAGCCGGTAGTGAACCACTGCTGGCGCTGCTCGGATGAGCCGTGGGTCCAGGCGTCCGGGTTGACCTGGCCGCCGCCGGCGGACTGGATGGCGTCGTCGCCGATCGCCTGGGCGGAGGTGATGGCCTGGTTGACCTGCTCGGGGGTGACGGGGTCGAGCACGGCGTCCTCGCCCTTGTCGGCGTGGGCGGCCCAGACACCGGCGTAGCAGTCGGCCTGCAGCTCCATCTTCACCGCATTGGAGTCCTCGCCGGGGTCGTCGTAGTCAGACAGCCCCAGGTTCCCCTCCAGGTTCTGGATGTGGTGGCCGAACTCGTGGGCGACCACGTACATCTGCGCGAACGGGCCGTCGGAGCCGCCCATCTGGCGCAGCTGGGTGAAGAAGTCGTCACCGATGTAGACGGTCTGGTCGCCGGGGCAGTAGAACGGGCCGGTCTGGGCCGTCGAGGCCGTACCGCACCCGGTGTTGACCTGCCCGTCACCGATGACCAGGCCGGGTTCGGTGTAGCGGATGCCCGCCTGCTCGGGGAGCAGACCGGACCACACGGCGTCCAGGGAGATGGCGGTGCCCTCGATGCGGCAGTCGTCGTAGGTGTTGGCGTCCTCCACCGTGGTGCAGTGCTCCAGGTTCCCGCCATCGGTGCGCGTGGCACCGGAGGTTCCATCGGAGCCGCCGAACATGCCGGCACCACCGTTGGCGAAGAAGATCACCGCGGCGACGACGATGATCCCCGGAAGCCCGAAGCGCCGTCCGACACGGCTCATCAGGATCATGCCGAGGATACCGCCGCCCCGGTTGCCCCCGTTGTTACCCCCGCCGAGGCCGAAGCCTCCGCCACCACCGCTGCTGCCGCCCGAGCGGGCGCGACCGCCCATCCCGGACAGGTTGTTGTTGAACGACATGGTGGAAGTGTAGCGGGACCGGGGTGTCAGTCGGTCACCGTGAACTCCACGGTGTCCTGGAACTCCTCGCCGTGGCGGTCGGTGCCGGTGACCACGGCGGTGTGCCGGCCGACCTCCAGGTCGGCGGGCAGGGAGGTCCGCCACAGGTGCGGGCTCGCCTGGGCCACGTTGCCGGTGGAGCTGAGGTTGTGGGTGGCAGAGACGGTCTCGGTGTACTCCCACCCCTTGTTGAGGGGTTCCCCCTCGGCCGGCTGGGTCAGCTCGGCGTCCTGCGGCTCGGAGTCGTCGATGCTCACGGTGACGGAGGCGTCGGTGGAGCCGTTGAAGAAACTGCTCGACAGGTAGCTCTCGCCGCCCTCGACGTCGGCCTTGGAGACCTCGCGCGGGTCGATCGGCTCGACCTTTGCGTCCTCGCCCTTGGCCTCCGCGGCGGCGGCCCAGGAGCGCCAGGTGGGGGAGTTGACACCGGTGAGGAACTGGTGGGAGGGGTCCTCGTTGCGCACGGTGTAGTACTCGCTGCGCTGTCCGCCGGAGAACTGCATGGTCAGCACTCCCGGCTCGGCGGCGTCCTGGGTGTAAGCGTAGGGCACGCCGTTGTCGTTGAGCTCCCCGGAGTACCAGTCGCCGGAGACCGCACCGGCGACGATCTGGTCGTTGGGCAGTTCCTCGATCGGGCTCTCGTCGTAGGTGGCCCACTCCTCGCGGCGTTCCCCGGCGAGCAGGGTCTCGCGGGTGTGGGTGTGGCCGCCGACGGTGACGGCGTCGGGACGCTCGGCGAGCACGTCGTAGAGCTCCGCGGCGTTGTCGGTGACGACCTCGGCGTAGTTGACGATCGGGGCGTGGGCCGCGATCACGACCTGACGGTCGTCGGGCACGGTGGCCAGGTCGTTTCGCAGCCAGCGCAGCTGCTCGTCCGAGATGCGCTCGTCGTAGCCACCGTTGCCGGAGCCGTCGTCGCCGTTGTAGTCGATGTTGTCGAGGGCGACGATGTGCACGTCGCCGACGTCGTAGGAGTAGTAGGGGGAGCCGAAGTCACGCCGGTAGGTGTCGGTGGCGTTGATGTCGCTGTCGGCGTCGTAGTCGATGTCGTGGTTGCCGGGCAGGGCGCGGACCGGGCCGTTGGCGTCCGCGTAGAGGCCCTTGAGGTCCGGGTTGAGGCTGAGGTCGTCGCCGACGTTGTCGCCGAGCAGCAGGATGCCGCAGCCGGCGTAGTCGTCGCGTGCGGCCAGGTCGGCCGGGGCACCCTTGGCGGCGTAACCGACCTCGGTCTTGTCGTAGGTCTGGGTGTCGGCGGCGATAGCGCAGTTCTGGGCGCTCGAGGCGGTGGCCTCGGACTTCGCCAGGGGGAAGTTCACCGCGTCCGGCACCGGGCCGGTGGGCTCGAGTCCGCCGTACTTCAGGTCGGGGGAACCCTCGGGGTAGTGCTCGTAACTGAACTGGGCGAAGTTGGAGGAGTCGACCGGGACCTGCCAGCCGGAAGGCTGGGTGACGGTGACGGACATGTTGTCGCGGACCGGAAGGCTGTAGTTGCCGTCCTCGTCGGTGGTGACCACGTCGATGCCGTTGGAGACGCTCACCCCGGCGACGCCGTCCTCGTCGCCGCCGAGGGAGGAGTCACGGTCGGCGTCGTCGAAGACCCGGCCGGTGATGGTCTCGGCGGTATCGGCGGCACTGTCGTCGCCACGCAGTACCTCGACGGATCCTTCGTAGAGGCCGTCGTTGGTGGTGGGGGCTTCGTCGGGGGCCGCGGCATCCGAGGAGCCCGAGGAGCTGGAGAGGGACGGCCCGTCGGAGAAGGACGAGGTGTCGGCGTCCGGCAGTGCGTCCTGTCCTGCGGCGGGTGCCGCGGTGGCGAGGGTGGTGGACAGGGCGGTCAGCAGGACGGTGGAGAGTGCGATCCCGGTGCGCGACCGGAAGGGCTGTCGAGACATGGTGGGGGTGCTCCCTGGGATGTTGGATCATGAGGGGTGTGAAGCCACGGGTTAGGCCGTGCCTCTGGGAGCGTAGGGCGTGGGGTTGTTGCCGCGGTGGCCTCGACGTGACACCGGGGTGAACAGCTGTGGGCGGGAGGGTTGCCGGCCCGGCGGGTTGGGGCGCAGGGGAGGCGCGGGACGCCTGTGGCTGCGGTCCGGGGTGAGGAAGGCTATGCTTCGTTTCATAATTGTCGGGATGTGGGCATAGGAACTGGCTTCACCCCGACAAAGCAACCCCGACGCACAGGAGAACCGGAAGAACATGGACTACATCGCACTCGCGCAGCAGGCTCTCGACGCAGGCGACTGGGCCGCCTACAACCACTGGGACATCGCCCAGCAGGTGTACGACGCCACCCTCGGCCGCTTCGACTGGAGCGGCGTCGGCGCCTGAGTGTGCCCCCCTTCCTGACCGTGCCACCTCCTGGTCATGCCCGGCAGGGGCGCGGTCAGATCACGTCTGCGGCCTTCAGGTCGCTGCCCAGACGGGCGAGCAGTAGTCCGATCACCGCGAGCATGCTGATGCCCAAGCACGCCATGCCGCTGACCCAGGACGCCTCGGTGTCGGTGGCCAGCCCGTACACCAGTGCCACCACGGCTATGACCGTGGAGAACAGCAGCACGATCTGGCTCGTCAGCCAGAACAGGCGGTAGGGGTCGCGGGAGTCCAGGGGGGTGACCACGGTGTCCTCGACCGTCAGCTGGTCGGCGATGCCGTCGGAGTCGGGGTGGCGGTGGGCCCCGGCGCCCTGTCCTGCGGCGCCCGGTGTGTTGGGGTCCTGCTGTGTCATCTCAGGTGTCCTTTCGTCGTCGATCGGATCTCGACCGTTGCCCTCCAGCATGCCACCGTTGTTCCGCCCGCGACGGAGGGGTAGTACACTGGGCCGCTGATATCGGGCTACCTCCGGCACCACCGTGCCGACGAGTAGCCTCCCCGAACAATCCGAAAGGACTACGCGACGTGCTGCGGACCCATCTTTGTGGTGACCTTCGCTCAGACCACATCGGCGAGGAGGTCACCCTCACCGGATGGGTCTCCCGTCGACGGGACCACGGTGGAGTGATCTTCATCGACCTGCGCGACCGTTCCGGACTCGCCCAGGTGGTGTTCCGTGAGAGTGATGTCGCCGAGCGCGCCCACGCACTGCGCAGCGAGTACTGCCTGCGTGTCACCGGTGTGGTCGAGGGGCGCCCCGAAGGCTCGGAGAACCCGAACCTGGCCTCCGGCGCCATCGAACTCAACGTCTCCGGCCTGGAGATCCTCAACGAGTCCGCGGCCCTGCCGTTCCAGATCGACGACTCCGCCAGCGGCGGAGAGGTTGGCGAGGAGACCCGTCTGAAGTACCGCTACCTGGACCTGCGCCGGGACAACCAGGCCCGTGCCCTGCGCCTGCGCTCCAAGGTGAACGCCGCAGCCCGCAACGTGCTGGTCGACCAGGACTTCACCGAGATCGAGACGCCCACCCTCACCCGCTCCACCCCGGAGGGTGCACGCGACTTCCTGGTGCCGGCGCGTCTGCGCCCCGGTAACTTCTACGCCCTGCCGCAGTCCCCGCAGCTGTTCAAGCAGCTGCTCATGGTCTCCGGCATGGAGCGCTACTTCCAGATCGCGCGCTGCTACCGCGACGAGGACTTCCGTGCCGACCGTCAGCCGGAGTTCACCCAGCTCGACGTGGAGATGAGCTTCGTCGACCAGGAGGACGTCATCGCCCTGGCCGAGCAGATCCTCGCCGCGGTGTGGAAGGAGATCGGCTACGAGATCACCGGGCCGATCCCGCGGATCACCTACGCCGACGCGATGCGCCGCTACGGTTCGGACAAGCCGGACCTGCGTTTCGACATCGAGATCACCGAGTGCGCGGAGTTCTTCGAGAACACCTCCTTCCGCGTGTTCAAGTCCGACTACGTCGGTGCCGTGGTCATGGACGGCGGTGCCTCGCAGGCCCGTCGTACCCTCGACGCCTGGCAGGACTGGGCCAAGCAGCGCGGCGCCAAGGGTCTGGCCTACATCCTCGTCGGCGAGGACGGCACCCTGTCCGGCCCCGTCGCCAAGAACATCACCGAGGAGGAGCGTGCCGGCATCGCCGAGCACGTCGGCGCCAAGCCCGGCGACTGCATCTTCTTCGCCGCCGGCGACGTGAAGTCCTCCCGCGCATTGCTCGGCGCGGCCCGTGGCGAGATCGCCGAGCGCCTCGGCCTGATCAAGGACGGCGACTGGGCCTTCACCTGGGTCGTCGACGCCCCGATGTTCGAGCCGGCCGCCGACGCGACCGCCTCCGGCGACGTGGCCCTGGGCCACTCCGCCTGGACCGCGGTGCACCACGCGTTCACCTCCCCGAAGCCGGAGTGGATCGACAACTTCGACGACAACCCGGGCGAGGCCACCGCCTACGCCTACGACATCGTCTGCAACGGCAACGAGATCGGCGGCGGGTCGATCCGTATCCACCGTCGCGACATCCAGGAGCGTGTCTTCGCGGTCATGGGCATCACCGAGGAGGAGGCGCGCGAGAAGTTCGGCTTCCTGCTCGACGCCTTCGCCTTCGGCGCCCCGCCGCACGGCGGTATCGCCTTCGGCTGGGACCGTATCGTCTCGCTGCTCGGCGGCTACGACTCCATCCGTGACGTCATCGCCTTCCCGAAGTCCGGCGGCGGCATCGACCCGCTGACGGACGCCCCGGGCGAGATCACCGCGCAGCAGCGCAAGGAGTCCGGGATCGACGCCAAACCCAAGAAGAACGCCTGAGTCCTTCGCACATGGAGGGACGTCCGAGAGAGGACATCGACGTGCTGAGTATCGACGACGCGCTGGAGAGTGCGGCACACCTGCTGGGGAACCGTTTCGGCGGCACCCCGGAACTGACCCACCCGGAGAACCTCGGTGGGAGCGGGGATTCCCTGGTCGTGCGGGTGCGGGTGTCGCCGAACCCGTTCCTCCAGGAGCGCACCGTCGTGATCAAGCAGCTTCCGCCGGTCACCTCGCGTGGCGACGACTCCGAGGCGATCTCGGCGATGGTCCGCGAGGTGGTGGCCTACCAGTACACCAACACGCTGGCCGAGGAGCACCGTCCGGGCCCGCAGCTGCTGGCCCACGACATCGACACCCGCATCATGGTGCTCTCCGACCTCGGTGACGGACGCAACTATTCCGACATCCTCACCATGGCCGACGAACCGGAGCGCGCCGCGGCCCTGCGCAAGCTGGGCCGGGCGTTGGGACGCATGCACGTCGCGACCGCCGACGGGCAGGAGGCCTTCGACACGCTCAACCGTCGTCAGCACTCCCGCCACAACCTCCCGGCCTCCGGTGTCACCGACCGTGACGTGGACGTCGCCGCTCTGGTGGAGCAGGGCCTGGACCTGCTGCGTCGCAGCGGGGTGACGGTGGACCCCACCGTGGAGGCGCTCGCCCACGAGGCAGGGGCGCGTCAGTCCCGCAGCCGGGTGCAGGCGTTCACCCCCTTCGACCTGACCCCGGACAACATCATGCTGGCCGACTCGGTGGTCTTCCTGGACTACGAGTGGGCGGGTTTCCGCGACATCGTCTCCGACGTCGCCTGCGTGATCGCCGGGTTCCCCCACGACATCACCACCCCGCTGCTGGACCCCGAGGAACTCCGCGAGTTCATCGAGTCCTGGTCCTCGGAGGTCTCCGTGGTGTGGCCTGCCGTGCGTGAGGAGGGGCGCCTGGAGAAGGCGCTGATGGCGTCGTTGGTCGGCTGGGCGCTGATGAGCCTGTCGTTGCTCTACCACGGCACCCTGGCGGTCATCGAGACCTCCGCATCGGCGGCCGAGGGCGCCCGTCGTCTCGACCTGATGCCCCGTGAGCACCTCGCCGACCTGGCGACCACGGTGGAGGCGGTGCGCCGCTTCGCCGAGCGTCACGACGTCGACGAGAGCTTCCCGGCCGTGCGCGACTTCGCCGCCGAGCTGCTCACCACCCTGGCCAAGCTCGGGGCGCAGCCGCAGATTCGATGACTGACGGCGACGGACTTTTCGAGGTCCCTGGCGGGAGCCCCGAGGCCGCGGATAACCCTGGGGCCTCCGGGGCCGGCATCCCGTCGCGGTCGGCGGACTCCTACTTCCACCCCGGGGCGCACGCGCCCTTGGCGGTGCGCATGCGTCCGCGCTCCCTCGACGAGGTCGTCGGCCAGTCCCACGTGCTCGGCGACAACTCCCCGCTGCGCCGTCTGATCGACGGCCGCGGGGACTCCTCGGTCATCCTCTACGGCCCACCCGGCACGGGCAAGACCACGGTGGCCTCCCTGGTCGCCGGGGCGTCCGGCCGGCGTTTCGAGGCGCTCTCGGCGCTCAACGCCGGGGTCAAGGAGGTCCGTTCGGTCATCGACAACGCCCGTCGCCTGCTCACCCACGGTGAGTCGACGGTGCTGTTCATCGACGAGGTCCACCGGTTCTCCAAGACCCAGCAGGACGCACTGCTGGGCGCGGTGGAGAACCGCACGGTGCTGCTCGTCGCGGCGACGACTGAGAACCCGAGCTTCTCGGTGGTCTCACCGCTGCTGTCACGTTCGCTGCTGGTGCAGCTCAAGCCGTTGCAGGACGCCGACGTCGCCATGCTGCTCACCCGGGCCACGACCGACCGCCGCGGCTACGGTGGCGCGGTCACCCTGGCCGACGACGCCCGTGACCTGCTCGCCGCCCTCGCGGCCGGGGATGCCCGCCGTGGTCTGACCTACCTCGAGGCCGCCGTCGAGGGACTCGGGGACCTTGGTGGGAACGGAACGACCGACACAGACGCGCCCAGCCTCCTGACCGCCGAGGACGTCCGGGCGTCCACCGACCGCGCGGTGGCGCGCTACGACCGCGACGGCGACCAGCACTACGACATCACCAGTGCCTTCGTGAAGTCGTTGCGCGGCTCGGACCCGGACGCCGCGCTGCACTACCTGGCCCGCATGATCGACGCGGGGGAGGACCCCCGCTTCATCGCCCGCCGACTGGTGGTGCACGCCTCCGAGGACGTCGGCATGGCCGACCCCACGGCCCTGCAGGCGGCGATCGCCGCGCACCAGGCGGTGAGCTTCATCGGCATGCCCGAGGGACGCATCCCGCTGGCGCAGGCGACGGTGCACATCGCCACCGCGGCGAAGTCGAACTCGGTGGTGCAGGGCATCGACGCCGCCCTCGCCGACGTCCGGGAAGGACGCGGCTCGGTGGTGCCGCCGCATCTGCGCGACGGGCACTACTCGGGGGCGGAGTCGCTCGGCAACGCCGTCGGCTACCGGTACCCGCACGACGACCCGCGCGGCGTCCTGCGCCAGGACTACCTGCCGGAGGACCTGGCGGAAGCCCGCTACTACCGGCCGACCGAGCACGGCCGTGAGCACACGCTCAAGCCCCGCCTGGAGACCCTGCGTGGCATCGTCCGGGGCAGCGGGTAGACTGTTTCCGGTTAAGGCAACACGTGTAAAACACCGCGTCGACGATTCAGCTATCAAGAAGGTTCCGAAACTGTGCAGACCCATGAGATCCGCGAGCGCTTTCTCTCCCACTTCGTGAAGCAAGGCCACACCGAGGTCCCCAGTGCCTCGTTGATCCTGGACGACCCGAACCTGCTGTTCGTCAACGCCGGCATGGTGCCGTTCAAGCCCTACTTCCTCGGTGAGCAGACGCCGCCGTCCTCGCGCGCCACCTCGATCCAGAAGTGCGTGCGCACCCTGGACATCGAGGAGGTCGGCATCACCACCCGCCACAACACCTTCTTCCAGATGGCCGGCAACTTCTCCTTCGGCGACTACTTCAAGCGCGAGGTCATCCACTTCGCCTGGGGCCTGCTGACCAACCCCGTCGCCGAGGGCGGCTTCGGCCTGGACCCCGACCGGCTGTGGCCCACCGTGTACCGGACCGACGACGAGGCCGCGGCGATCTGGCACGAGGAGATCGGTGTGCCCGCCGAGCGCATCCAGCGCCGCGGTGGCGAGGACAACTACTGGGACATGGGGGTGCCCGGCCCGGGCGGCCCGTGCTCGGAGATCTTCTACGACCGTGGCCCGGAGTACGGCGTCGACGGCGGCCCGGAGGCCGACGAAAACCGGTTCATCGAGATCTGGAACCTGGTCTTCATGCAGGACGTGCGCGGTGAGAAGAGCCCGAAGGAGGGCTTCGAACCCGTCGGTGAGCTGCCGCAGAAGAACATCGACACCGGCATGGGCATCGAGCGCGTCGCCTGCATCCTGCAGGGCGTGGAGAACGTCTACGAGACCGACCTGCTCGCCCCGGTGATCAAGGTCGCCGAGGAGCTCACCGGTGCCGTCTACGGTCTGGTGGAGAACTCGGTGGAGGACGTGCGTTTCCGCGTCATCGCCGACCACACCCGCACGGCCCTGATGCTCATCCTGGACGGCGTGACCCCCGGCAACGAGGGCCGCGGCTACATCCTGCGCCGTCTGCTGCGCCGCATCATCCGTTCGGCCCGGCTGCTGGGCGCCACCGGGGTGACCATGGAGCGCTTCATGGACACCGTGCGCACCACGATGACCCCGTCCTACCCGGAGATCACGGAGAACTGGGAGCGCATCCGCGCCGTCGCCGTGGGCGAGGAGACCGCCTTCCTGAAGACCCTGGAGTCCGGCACCCGCCTGTTCGAGGAGGCCGCGGCCAAGGTCAAGGCCCAGGGCCGGACCGAGCTCGACGGCGCCTCCGCCTTCACCCTGCACGACACCCACGGTTTCCCCATCGACCTGACCATCGAGATGGCCTCGGAGGAGGGACTGACCGTCGACAAGGACGGGGAGAACGGCTTCGACGCCCACATGGCCGAGCAGAAGGCCCGCGCCAAGGCCGACAGCCGGGCGAAGAAGCAGGTCCACGCCGACGTGTCGGTGTACCGCTCCTTCGTCGACAACCACCCCACGGTCTTCCTGGGCTACGACTCCACCGACGCCGAGGCCCACATCCTGGGCCTGGTCTCCGCCGGCACCCTGGTCGACCGCGCCCCGGAGGGCACCGAGGTCGAGGTCATCCTGGACCGCACCCCGTTCTACGCCGAGGCCGGCGGCCAGATGGCCGACCGCGGCACCCTCACCGGCCCCGGCGGGCTGGGCGAGGTCCGCGACGTGCAGAAGACCGGACGCAAGGTCTCGCTGCACCGCGTCGCCGTCACCGGCGGTGAGCTCGCCGTGGGCGACACCGTCTCCGCACACGTCGACCACGCGTGGCGCCACGCCGCACGCCAGGCGCACTCCGGCACCCACCTGATCCACGCCGCCCTGCGCGACGTGCTCGGGCCCACCGCGGTGCAGGCCGGTTCGATGAACAAGCCGGGCTACCTGCGCTTCGACTTCAAGTACGGCACCCAGCTCACCGACGACCAGCTGCGCCGCATCCAGGAGATCTCCAACGAGGCCGTGGACACCGACTACAAGGTCAACACCATCGAGACCAGCCTCGAGGAGGCCAAGGCGATGGGTGCGATGGCCCTGTTCGGTGAGAACTACGGTTCGCAGGTACGCGTCGTGGAGATCGGCGGACCGTTCTCCATGGAGCTGTGCGGCGGCATCCACGTCGACCACTCCTCCCAGGTCGGCCCGGTCACCATCCTCGGCGAGTCCTCCGTGGGCTCGGGCACGCGCCGTATCGAGGCCTACACCGGCATGGACTCGATGCGTTTCCTCGCCGGCCAGAACGCCGTCGCCGGCAGCCTGGCCTCGCGGCTGAAGGTCACCTCCGAGGACCTGCCGGAGCGCTTCGCCCAGATCAACGAGCGCCTGCAGGCGGCGGAGAAGCGGATCAACCAGTTCCGCACCGCCGAGCTGACCGCCAAGGTCGGCGACTACGTGCTGCAGGCCGTCACCGTTGACGGTGTGCGTGTGCTCGCCGCCCGTGTGGCCGACGGTATCGCCGGCGGCGACCTGCGCACCATCGCCAACGACGCCAAGGCCCGCTTCGGGTCCGAGCCGGCGGTCGTGCTCTTCGCCTCGGCGGACACCGAGTCCGGCAAGGTGCCGTTCATCGCCGCAGTCACCGACGCCGCCGTCGACCGTGGCCTGTCCGCCGGTGAGGTCGTCAAGGCCGTCGGCCCGCTGGTCGGCGGACGCGGCGGCGGCAAGCCGTCGATGGCGCAGGGCTCCGGCAACGACGCCTCCGGCATCGACGCCGCGGTCGCCGCGGTGCGTCCGCACGTCGAGTCGGTCCTCGCCGGCGGCAAGTGATGGAGGACGGGGACCCCGGGCGGGGACGCCGTCTGGGCCTGGACGTCGGCACGGTACGCATCGGCGTGGCCCTGTCCGACCCCGACGGCATCCTCGCCACCCCGCTGGAGACCGTCGCCGCGGAGAAGGGCAGCGGTCGGCGCCCCGGCAGCGAGTTCGCCCGCGTCCTCGAGCTCATCGAGGAGAATTTCGTGGTCGAGGTCGTCGTGGGGCTTCCGGTGACACTGCGCTCCAAGCGCACCGAGAGCACGATCCGCGCGGAGAACTACGCCGCCGCCCTGCGTGAGGCGTTGGACGGCACACCGGTGCGCCTGGTTGACGAACGCATGTCCACCGTGGCCGCCACCAGCGCAATGCGTGCCTCCGGGGTCAGCGAACGCAAGGGCCGCTCGCGCATCGACCAGGCCGCCGCGGTGCACATCCTGCAGGGGTGGCTGGACACGCGTACCACCCGGCTGGACCGTTAACCACCCCGTAACCGGGTGTCCGATCAAGGATTTCCGGGCAGGACATGCGAGAATAACGCGCAGCGGAACATGCGATGCTGTTCCATAGACTTTTTATGACGTTCCAAGACGTTGTTACACCAAGTACACAGTAGAGACGTGGGAGTGAACCTTGCCTCGAAAGATCAGTACCGAACCCAGGTACCGTCGGCGCCGACAGTGGTCGATTGCTATCAGCCTTGCACTGATCCTTCTTCTCGTCTTCGTCGTCGCCTACGTCTACTACCAGCGTGAGGTCGTCAGCACCCGCGACTACGAGGGGGAGGGCAACGGCAACGTGGTCCTCGTCCGCGTCGACGAGGGCGACACCGTCTCCGGCCTGCTGCCGCAGCTGCTGGAGGACAACGTGGTCGGCTCACGCTCGGCGATGCTCAGTGCCGCCGACCACGCGGAGCAGAACGGGGACACCCGCGGCCTGGAGGCCGGCTACTACGCACTGCAGGAGGAGATGTCCGCCGAGGCGGCGATGACCGCACTGACCGACGACGAGCGTCGCCTGGGTGTCATCGACATCCCCAACGGCCTGACCCTCGAGGACGTCACCGTGGTCGGCGGCGAGGCCCGCGAGGGCATCTACTCCGCCATCGCCGGCAACTCCTGCCGTGAAGGCCTGACCGACGGGCTGGAGGACTGCGTCAGCGTCGACGACCTGCGTGAGACCGTCGCGACCACCCCGGCCGACGAGCTCGGCGTGCCCGAGTGGGCCGTGGACGCCGTGGAGGCCCGCGGCGACGACGCACGACGGGTCGAGGGCCTGATCTCCCCGGGTGTGCACCTCTTCGACCCCACCGCCGGCCCGCAGGAGATCATGAACACCCTGCTGGAGGACTCCGCGGAGGTCTACGAGGGCACCGGTCTGCTCGAGGCGTCCGACAGCGTGGGCCTGAGCCCCTATGACATGATCACCGCCGCCTCCCTCGTGGAGCGCGAGGCCCCGGAGGGCGACTTCGACAAGGTCGCCCGGGTGATCCTCAACCGTCTGGACGAGGACCAGCAGCTGGAGTTCGACTCCACGGTCAACTACGACGTCTCCGCCCAGGAGGTCGCCACCACCGACGAGGACCGTGCCCGCAACACCCCGTGGAACACCTACGCCAAGAAGGGGCTGCCGGACACCCCGATCGCCTCACCGGGCATCACCGCGCTGCAGTCCGTGGAGCACCCCGCCGACGGCGACTGGCTCTACTTCGTGACCGTGGACACCGACGGACGCACCGTGTTCAACCGCGAGTTCTCCGACCACGAGGCCGCCATCGAGGAGTCGCGCCGCAACGGTGTCCTCGACAGTGCCCGTTAGTGCCCGTTAGTGCCCGATAACCCCAGACAGACGCGAGGTAAGAGGATCATGGACAGCAGCAACGACGCCCCCGAGGTGTACAGCGTCGAGGAGTTCCTCGAACTCGCCGCCCGGCTCCAGGCTGACTCGGAAGGCACAGAGGGCACGCCGGCACAGTTGTGCGCCGTGCTGGGGCGTCCGGTGGGGCACTCCCTGTCCCCGGTGATCCACCTGGGCAGTGCGGCGATGATGGACAACGACGCCCTGGTGTACGTCCGCGTGGACGCCGGTGAGCCCTCGGAGGTGCGTCGGCTGATGCAGCACTCGCCGGCGTGCGTGCGTGGTTTCTCGGTGACGATGCCGGGCAAGTCCGCCGCCCACGACCTTGCCGACGAGGTCACCGACCGCGCGGCGCTGATCGGCAGTGCGAACACCCTGGTGCCCCTGCGCGACGCCGACGACGTCCCCACGGGCCGCTGGATGGCCGACAACACCGACGTCGACGGTCTGGCCGCCTGCCTCCGCGCCGTCCTCGGCGAGGACGAGGCCCCCGGTTCAGGACGTGGCTCAGGACGAGGTGTCGTCGTCGGCAACGGCGGGACGTCGCGTCCTGCCGTCGCCGCGCTGGCGGCCGAGGGGTTCACCTCGGTCACCGTGCTGGCACGCTCCGAGCGGGCGTTGAACCTGCAGAGCCTGGTCGAGTCCTACGGCATGGAGTTCGACTGGCTGCGCCTGGACGATGAGCGGCTCGCGTCGACCTGTGCCGCGGCGGACGTGCTGATCTCCACCATCCCGGCCGCCGGGGCGGGTGCGGTCGCCGAGCAGCTGGCCTCGGCGGCCGCGGTGGTCGACGTGATCTACGACCCGTACCCCACGCCGCTGATGCTGGCCGCGCGCAGCGCCGGCCACCCGGTGTCGGACGGCCTGCTGATGCTGGCCGGCCAGGGTGTCGAGCAGTTCCGGCAGTTCACCGCGGAGACGCCCTCCACGGAGGGCATGTACCGGTTGCTGCGGGCGCACCGCAGGACCCTGGAGTCGGCCGCCGGCTCTGACGCGGGGGCGTAGGGGACGAACGGGGGGACGAATGGGGATGGGGGAGACCGGGGGGTCTGTGCTAATCAGCACAGCGCTGCTCAGCACGGTCGCGTTGGCGGCCGTGGCACTGTGGGCGGGCGCGCTGGTGGTGCACGACCTGCGCTCGCGGCGGCTGCCGGACAGGTTGACGTTGCCCGCCGTGCCGGTGGCCTGGGTGCTCGCCGTGGCGTCCGGTCACCCGTGGGCGGTGCTCGGTGGGCTGGGCTGGTTCCTGCTGTGCGTGCTGCCCGGCAGGCTCACCCCGCGATGGCGCGTCGGTGGCGGCGACGCCAAGTTGGCCCTGAGTCTGGGCGTGGCCCCCGCGGTGGCCGGGGGAGCGGCCGGGGTGTTGCTCGCCGTGGCCGGCGCCTCGCTGGTCACCCTCGTGTTCGCCCTGTCGCCACGGGTCCGGGCGCGCGGGTTGCTGCACGGTCCCGGCATGCTGCTAGCCACGGTAGTCGCCACGGCCGTCACCGCCGTGACGGTGACCTGAGCCATAAACCCCGGGTTGTGGTGACGACCAATGGTTGCCCGTGCGACAATGTAGGGCATGCTTCGATGGACGACTGCCGGGGAATCACACGGCCAGGCCCTTGTTTCCGTTGTCGAGGACATTCCCGCCGGGGTGCCAGTCACCCGCGTCGAGGTGTCCCGCCAACTCGCCCGACGGCGCCTCGGCTACGGCCGTGGCGCACGCATGAAGTTCGAGGCCGACGAGGTGACCTTCCTCGGCGGCGTGCGTCACGGACTGACCATCGGTTCGCCGGTGGCCGTGATGATCGGCAACACCGAGTGGCCGAAGTGGACCACCATCATGTCCGCCGACCCGGTGGACCTCACCGACGAGGCCGTGGCCAAGGAGATGGACTCCGGCCGCGGTGCACGTCTGACCCGCCCACGCCCGGGGCACGCCGACTTCCCCGGCATGGTGAAGTACGGCCACGACGAGGCCCGCCCGGTGCTGGAACGCTCCAGTGCCCGGGAGACCGCCGCGCGCGTGGCGGCGGGCACCTTCGCCCGCGCCCTGCTGCGCGAGGTCACCGGTGCCGAGGTTGTCAGCCACGTCCTGTCGATCGGCCCGTCGGACACCTACACCGGCCCGCCGCCGACCGCGGCGGACCTGGACGCGGTGGACGGCTCCCCGGTGCGCGCGTTCACCGCCCACGGCGACAACCACGAGAAGTCGATGATCAGCGAGATCGAGGCCGCCCGCAAGTCCGGCGACACCCTCGGTGGCGTGGTGGAGGTCGTGGTTTCCGGGCTGCCGGTCGGCCTGGGCACCCACGTCAGCTGGGACGGTCGTCTCGACGGCCAGCTGGCCCAGGCGCTGATGAGCATCCAGGCGATCAAGGGTGTCGAGGTCGGCGACGGCTTCGAGGAGGCCCGTCGCCGTGGCTCCGAGGCCCACGACGAGATCGACCGCCTCGACCGGAGTTCGGGTGTGGGGCGTCGGACGAACCGCGCCGGCGGCCTGGAGGGCGGCATGACCAACGGTGAGCAGCTGCGCGTGCGTGCGGCGATGAAGCCGATCTCCACCGTGCCGCGTGCCCTGGCCACCGTGGACATGGACGACGGACGTCCGGCCACCGGCATCCACCAGCGTTCCGACGTGTGCGCGGTGCCCGCCGCCGGCGTGGTCGCCGAGTCAATGGTCGCCTTGGTGCTGGCGCGTGCGGTGATGGAGAAGTTCGGCGGCGACAGCGTCGCCGAGACCCGCCGCAACTACCGCTCCTACATCGACGACGTGGACGCCCGACTGACCTGGGACGAGGCCTGATGGCCGGCGAGACGGGCGCTGCCGGAGCGTCTGCCACCGCAACCCCCCGGGTCGTGCTCGTCGGGCCGCCCGGTGCCGGCAAGAGCACCGTGGGTCACGCCCTCGGCGAGGCGTTGCGCTGCGGGGTCGTGGACTCCGACACCCTGTTGGAGGACGCCAACGGCACGTCCTGCGGTGAGTTGTTCACCGCCCTCGGCGAGCCGGAGTTCCGGGCGCGCGAGGAGACCCACGTCGCCGAGGCGCTGGGCTCCACCGGCGTGGTGTCCCTCGGCGGCGGCGCGGTGCTCTCCGCGGCGACCCGCCGGCTGCTCGCCGCGCACACCGTGGTCTACCTGCGGGTGTCGGCGGAGGAGGGGACCAGGCGCACCGCGCACCTGGCGACCCGTCCGGTGCTCGCCGCCGCCGACGGCGACGACCCCGCCGCGCGCTACCGCGAGATCCTCGCCGAGCGTGAGGACCTCTACGGGGAGGTCGCCACCTACGTCGTCGACGCCGACGGACGCACCCCCCGGCACACCGTGGCCGAGGTGCTCGCCCTGATCGGCGTGCACGACCCCGCCGCCGACGAGCCTGCCGACGACGAGCCCGAACACACCCCGGAGGCCCAGCTGTGAGTACCCCGACCACCCGCACGGTGCACGTCGCCACGGAGCACCCCTACGACGTCGTCATCGGACGCGACCTGACCGCCGCTGTCGCCGACGCCGTGCCCGGGGCACGCCGCGCCGTGGTGCTGCACCAGCCGCCGCTGGCGGACCTGGCGTCCCGCGTGGCCGACGGCCTGCGCGCCGCCGGTGTCGAACCGGTCCTGTACGAGACGCCGGACGCCGAGGCAGCCAAGACCGTCGCCGGTGCCGCGCAGTGCTGGGACGTCTGCGCCGACGCCGGACTGTCGCGTCAGGACGTCGTCGTCGGCGTCGGCGGCGGGGCCACCACCGACCTCGCCGGGTTTATCGCCGCGACGTGGATGCGTGGGGTGCGGGTCGTGCAGTACCCCACCACGCTTCTGGCCATGGTCGACGCGGCGGTGGGCGGCAAGACCGGCATCAACACCGCCGCCGGCAAGAACCTCGTCGGCGGCTTCCACGAGCCCTCGGCCGTCCTGGTCGACCTCGACGTGCTCGAGACGCTGCCGCACCAGGAGATCGTGGCGGGCAGCGCGGAGATCATCAAGGCCGGGTTCATCCGCGACGGCCACATCCTCGACCTCTACGAGGCCGACCCCGCTGCCGCCTGCGACCCGCACGGCACCCTGCCGGAGCTCATCGAGGCGGCCATCAGGGTCAAGGCGGACGTCGTCGGCCAGGATCTGCGCGAGTCCTCGCTGCGCGAGATCCTCAACTACGGCCACACCTACGGTCACGCCGTGGAGCAGCACGAGAACTACCGGTGGCGCCACGGTCACGCCGTGGCGGTGGGCATGGTCTTCGAGGCCGAGCTCGCCCATGCCGCCGGCCTGCTCGACGCCGACGCGGTGGCCCGCCACCGACGTATCCTCGACAGCGTGGGCCTGCCCACCGGCTACTCCGACGCCACCCTCGCCGAGCTCACCGAGGTCATGGCCCGCGACAAGAAGAACAAGGACGGCAGCCTGCGCGTCGTCGTCGTGGGCGACCGTGAAGGCGACGGTGAGGGTGACGGTTCCTACGTCCCGCAGACGTTGGTGAACCCCGCCCAGGCAGACCTGCAGACCGCCTACCGCAACACCGCCAGCTAGCTCGTCAACAGTCAGCCAAAGTCAGCCAAGGAGACACCATGCGCATCGTCGTGCTCAACGGACCGAACCTCGACCGGCTCGGACGCCGCCAGCCCGAGATCTACGGCTCCACCACCCTGGCCGACGTGGAGGAGGGGCTCAGGGCCGACGCCCGGCGCCTCGGCGTGGAGATCGAGACGCTGCAGTCCAACCACGAGGGCGACCTCATCGACCGGGTGCACCGGGCGGCCGACGACGGCGACGCGGTCGTCATCAACCCCGGCGGCCTGACCCACACCTCGGTCGCCCTGCGCGACGCCCTGGTCGAGGTCGCCGACGGCCCCGGTTTCGTGGAGGTGCACATCTCCAACATCCACGCCCGCGAGGCCTTCCGCCACCACAGCTACCTCTCACCGATCGCCCGCGGCGTGATCGCCGGGCTCGGGGTCAAGGGCTACACCATGGCGCTGGAGTACCTCGCAGGCAGCTAGTGGGTACCTCCCGAGCGGGCACACCGTCGCCCGCGGCGGGGTAGTACCCTGAGGGTCATGACCGACACCCTCACCCGCCGCCGCGCCGTCGCACAGACCGTCGCCGACGCCGGCCACAGCCTCCTGCTCGTCTCCGACCTGAAGAACATCCGCTACCTCACCGGATTCAGCGGCTCCAACGCCGCCCTGCTGCTCGACACCGACGGTGCGGCGACCCTGGTCACCGACGGACGCTACGACACCCAGGTGCGCCAGGAGACCGCGGACTCGACCAACATCGACATCCGGATCACCCGTGACCTCTTCGGTGAACTGCGCGGAGTCGCCGGCGACAGCGCCTTCGCCGTCGAACCGGGCATGAGCGTGGCCACCGCCCGCGAACTCGGTGACCCGGCGATCCTCTCCGGCGCGGTCGAAGGGGCCCGCCTGGTCAAGGACGCGGCCGAGCTGGACGCCCTGCGCGAGGCCGGCCGGCTGGCGGACTCGGTCTTCACAGAATTCATCACCGCCGGCGGCATCCGCGAGGGCATCACCGAGATCGAGGCCGCGGCCGACCTGGAGTACCGCCTGCGGGCCGCCGGGGCGGACGGACTGAGCTTCGACACGATCCTGGCGTCCGGCGTGAACGCGGCCAAGCCGCACGCCGGCGTCTCGCGCGACGTCATCGTCCCGGGCCTGGTGACCATGGACTTCGGCGTGTGGCTCGACGGCTACGCCTCCGACCAGACCCGCACGGTGTGCGTGGGGGAGCCGGACGCACTGTCGGCGGAGATCTACGACCTGGTGTACCGCTCCTTCAACGCCGGGGTGGAGGCCGTGCGCCCGGGGGCGGGCCTGTTCGCCGTCGACAAGGTCTGCCGCGACATCATCGACGAAGCCGGTTACGCGGAGTACTTCGTGCACTCCACCGGCCACGGTGTCGGCCTGGACGTGCACGAGGCGCCCTACGCAGCCTCGCGCACCCCGCAGGACAAGCAGCTCTCCGAGTCGATGACGCTGACCATCGAACCGGGCGTCTACCTGCCCGGGCGTACCGGTGTGCGGATCGAGAACACCTACATCGTCACCGCCACCGGCGCGGAGTCGGTGAACCCCTCGCCGACCGAGTTGCGTGTGCTCTAGCAGGGGACTGCTAGACTGACCGGCTGACCATCCATCCTCGTTTCCCAGGGAGTAGACACGTGGCGACCACCGCGGATTTCAAGAACGGTCTCGTGCTGAAGATCGACAACAAGCTGCAGCAGATCATCGAGTTCCAGCACGTCAAGCCGGGCAAGGGCCCCGCGTTCGTGCGGACCAAGCTGAAGGACGTCGTCTCGGGCAAGACCCTCGACAAGACCTTCAACGCCGGTGTGAAGGTCGAGACCGCCACCGTCGACCGTCGCGACATGACCTACCTGTACCACGACGGCGAGAACTTCGTTGTCATGGACGACAAGGACTTCGAGCAGTTCGAGGTGCCCTCCGAGAAGTTCGGCGACGCCGGCCGCTTCCTGCTGGAGAACATGCGCGTGCAGCTGTCCTTCCACGACGGCCAGATCCTCTTCGGTGAGCTGCCGGTCTCCGTGGACCTGGAGATCCAGCACACCGACCCGGGCCTGCAGGGCGACCGCTCCACCGGTGGCAGCAAGCCCGCCACCCTGGAGACCGGCGCGGAGATCCAGGTCCCGCTGTTCCTGGAGACCGGCAACGTCGTCAAGGTCGACACCCGCTCGGGCGAGTACCTCTCCCGCGTCAACAACTAGACGTCATGTCCAACGAGAATCATTCCGGCGACAAGCAGGCCGGTGAGGCCTACCGCCGCCACGGGGCCCGTTACAAGGCCCGTCGACGCGCCGTCGACATCCTCTTCGAGGCCGAGTTCCGCGACATCGACCCCGTCGAGATCGTCGAGGACCGCACCGAACTGGCCAGGGACGAGTCCAACCAGGTCAAGCAGGTGCCGGAGTACACCGCCCGGATCGTGCCGGGGGTGGCGTCCTCCCTCGACGAGATCGACCGAGCGATCGCCAGCCACCTGAGCAGCACCTGGCGTCTGGAGCGCCTGCCGGCGGTGGACCGTGCGGTGCTGCGCGTGTCCGCCTGGGAGCTGCTCTACAACACGGAGGTCCCCTCGCGGGTGGCGCTCAAGGAGGGCATCCAGCTCGCCTCGGAGTACTCCCACGACAAGGCCCCCGGCTACGTCAACGCCGTGCTCGACGGGATCGCCCGCGACAAGCGCCTCGCTGACGAGGCGTCCGCCGCCGAGAAGGCCGAGCAGGACGCTGCGGCGGCGAAGGCCGAGCGTGACGCCGAGCAGGCGCGCGCCGACGCCCTCGTCGACGGCATCGTCGACGAACCCGCCGACGAGCCGGACGACGAGCCCGGCGACGAGAACTAGACTCCCCGGGGCTGACGTCCCGGGACCGTGCTAGAATTCTGCACGGAAACTGGATCCGGTCCTCGTGCCGGTTCCGACCACCTTTAACGATCCGTCCTGTGAGGCGGGGAAGGAGGTCACGATGAGCACGCAGCATACCGACGGCACCACGGTCACCCTCCTGGGTCCGGACGACGTCGGACGTACTGTCGCACGCATCGCGCACCAGATCATCGAGAAAACGGCACTGGACGCACCCGGCTCCGACCGGGTCGTGCTCCTGGGGATCCCGTCGGGGGGAGTGCCGCTGGCGGCGCGACTCGCCGAGAAGATCGAGGAGTTCAGCGGGGTGGGCGTGTTCCACGGGGCCGTGGACGCCACGCTCTACCGCGACGACCTCACCTCCACGCCGCACCGCGCCCTGAAGCCCACCAGCGTCCCGCGCGACGGGGTGGACGGTGCCACCGTCATCCTCGTCGACGACGTGCTGTTCTCCGGGCGGACCATCCGCGCCTCGTTGGACGCGCTGAGCGACGTGGGCCGTGCCCGCATCGTGCAGCTGGCGGTCCTGGTCGACCGTGGCCACCGCGAACTGCCCATCCGCGCCGACTACGTGGGCAAGAACATCCCCACCTCCACCAGTGAGGACGTCCGTGTCTCCCTCGCCGAGATCGACGGCGTGGACCGGGTGGAGTTGCTCCGCCCGGCCGGCACGGCGCCGGAAGGAGACAACGCATGAAGCACCTGCTGAGCATCGCCGACCTCGACGCCGACGACATCACCCTGCTGCTCGACGAGGCCGACCGCTTCGCCGAGACGCTGCGCGACCGTGAGGTCAAGAAACTGCCGACCCTGCGTGGTCGCACCGTGTTCACCCTGTTCTACGAGAACTCCACCCGCACGCGCTCCAGCTTCGAGACCGCGGGCAAGTGGATGAGCGCCGACGTGATCAACATCTCGGCGTCCTCGTCCTCGGTGAAGAAGGGCGAGTCACTCAAGGACACCGCCCTGACGTTGCGCGCCGTCGGCGCCGACGCGATCATCATGCGCCACCCCTCGTCCGGTGCGGCCCGCCAGGTCGCCAACTGGGTCGGCCAGGGCAGTGACGGCATCAGCGTGCTCAACGCCGGCGACGGCGCCCACGAGCACCCCACCCAGGCCCTGCTGGACGCGGTGACGCTGCGCAACAAGCTCGGCACGCTCGACGGCGCCCACGTGGTCATCGTCGGCGACATCCTGCACTCCCGGGTGGCGCGCTCCAACGCCCTGCTGCTCACCGCCCTGGGCGCGGACGTGACCTTCGTCGCCCCGCGAACCCTGCTGGCCCCGGGGATCGAGCACTGGGTCAACCCGAACGGCCCGGCCGCCGGCAAGGGCACCGTGCGCGTCAGCCACGACATGGACACCGCCATCGCCTCGGCGGACGCGGTGATGATGCTGCGCGTGCAGGCCGAGCGCATGGACGGCGGTTTCTTCCCCTCGCACCGCGAGTACGCCACGCGCTACGGGCTGTCCCAGGACCGCCTGGCAGCGCTGAAGGACGACGCGATCGTGCTGCACCCCGGCCCGATGCTGCGCGGCATGGAGATCAACGACGCGGTGGCGGACGCCCCGCAGACCGTGGTCCTCGACCAGGTCACCGCCGGTGTGCACGTGCGCATGGCGGCCCTGTTCACCCTGCTGGTCGGCACCGAGACGAACGCGGGGGAGCAGCGATGAGCACAACAACCATCCCGGAGGAGAACAACGTGAACGACTACCCGGCAACCGGCGTCCTTCACCCGGCCGCCGAGGGGGCCGTGCTGCTGCGCGGCGTCCTGCCCTACGGCGAGGGCGACCCGCAGGACGTGCTGGTGCGCGACGGCGTGATCGCCGAGATCGCCCCGACCGGGAGCATCAGCGCCACCGATGAGTTCGAGGTCATCGACCTCGACGGCCAGGTCCTGCTGCCGGGCCTGGTCGACATGCACGTGCACATGCGCGAGCCCGGCCGTGAGGACACCGAGACCATCGCCACCGGTTCGGCCGCCGCCGCCCGCGGCGGGTTCACCGCCGTGTTCACCATGGCCAACACCGACCCGGTCACCGACACCCCCGCCATCGCCGAGATGGTGTGGCTCAAGGGCCAGCAGAAGAACCTCTGCGACGTGCACCCGGTCGGCTCGATCAGCCGCGGGCTCAAGGGCACCGAGCTCACCGAGTTCGGCATGATGGCCGACTCGGACGCCAGGGTGCGCATGTTCTCCGACGACGGCAAGTGCGTCGACGACCCGCGCCTGATGCGCCGGGCCGTGGAGTACGCCGGGGGACTGGACGTGCTGCTCGCCCAGCACTGCGAGGAGCCCCGCCTGACCGAGGGCGCCGTCGCCCACGAGGGTGAGACCGCCGCCCGCCTGGGACTGCGCGGTTGGCCGCGCGTCGCCGAGGAGTCCATCGTGATCCGCGACGCCCTGCTGGCCCGCGACTACGGCGGACGCCTGCACATCTGCCACGCCTCCACCGAGGGCACCGTGGGCCTGCTGGGTTGGGCCCGCGAGCACGACATCCCGCTGTCCGCCGAGGTCACCCCGCACCACCTCATCCTCACCGACGAGAAGCTGGAGACCTACGACGGGCACTACCGGGTCAACCCTCCGCTGCGCGAGACCCGCGACACCCTGGCGCTGCGCCGGGCCCTGATCGACGGCACTGTGGACTGCGTGGCCACCGACCACGCCCCGCACGGCTCCGAGGAGAAGTGCTGCGAGTTCGACAAGGCCCGCCCCGGCATGCTGGGACTGGAGACCTCCCTGGCGATCATCGCCGGGCTGTTCGTCACCGACCCACCGCAGGACCAGGAGCGCCAGGACTGGCGTTTCGTGGCCCGGGTGATGTCGGAGCGCCCGGCGGAGATCCTGCGGCTGCCCGGACACGGGCGTCCGGTGGCCGTGGGCGAGCCGGCGAACCTGTGCGTGGTCGACCCTGACCACGGCTGGACCGCCCACGGCGAGCAGATGGCCTCCAAGTCGGCCAACACCCCCTACGAGGGGATGGACCTGCCGGTGAAGGTCACCACCACGCTGCTGCGCGGCAAGGTGACCTGGCAGGACGGCCAGGTGAGCGACAAATGACCGATAATACGACAGAGAAGAGTACTGCTGTGAGTTCCTCCCGCACCCCCGCGCTGCTGGTCCTCGGCGACGGACGGGTGTTCCGCGGCCGGGCCTTCGGCGCCACCGGCACCACCCTCGGTGAGGCCGTCTTCACCACCGGCATGACCGGTTACCAGGAGACGATGACCGACCCGTCCTACCACCGGCAGATCGTGGTGGCGACCGCCCCGCAGATCGGCAACACCGGCTGGAACGACGAGGACGGCGAGTCCCACGGTGACCACATCTGGGTCGCCGGCCTGGTCATCCGCGACCTCTCGCGCACCGTGTCCAACTGGCGCGCCGACCGCAGCCTCGCCGAGGAGATGGAGAAGCAGGGCGTCATCGGCATCCAGGGTGTCGACACCCGCGCTATCGTGCGTCACCTGCGCGACAAGGGTTCCGTCGCCGCCGGCGTGTTCAGCGGCGAGGCCGCCGGGCGTCCGGTCGAGGAGCTCGTCGCCGAGGTCAACGCCCAGCAGTCGATGGCCGGCGCCGACCTGGCGACCCAGGTCTCCACCGACGAGACCTACGTGCTTGAGCCCGAGGGGGAGACGCGCTTCACCGTGCTCGCCTACGACATGGGCATCAAGACCAACACCCCGCGCAACTTCGTCGCCCGCGGCGTGCGCACCGTGGTCGTGCCGGCGAACTCGCCGGTCGAGCCGCTCATCGAGCAGTACTCCCCGGACGGCGTGTTCATCTCCAACGGTCCCGGTGACCCGGCCACCGCCGACGTGATGGTCGAGCAGGTCCGTACCGTGCTGGAGCGCAGGATCCCGCTGTTCGGCATCTGCTTCGGCAACCAGATCCTGGGCCGCGCCCTGGGCATGGAGACCTACAAGCTGAAGTTCGGCCACCGTGGCATCAACGTGCCGGTGCTCAACCACCTCACCGGCAAGATCGACATCACCTCGCAGAACCACGGCTTCGCCCTGAGCGGCCGTGCCGGTGAGCCCTTCGACACCGACTTCGGCACCGCCCAGGTCACCCACACCTGCCTCAACGACGACTGCGTCGAGGGTGTCGCCCTCGACAGCGGCCTCGCCTTCTCCGTCCAGTACCACCCCGAGGCCGCCGCCGGTCCTCACGACGCCAATCCGCTGTTCGACCAGTTCATCGAACTGATGGAAGGGAACAACTAAATGCCGAAGCGCACCGACATCAACCACGTCCTCGTCATCGGCTCCGGCCCGATCGTCATCGGCCAGGCCTGCGAGTTCGACTACTCCGGCACCCAGGCGTGCCGTGCCCTCAAGGCCGAGGGCCTGCGGGTCTCGCTGATCAACTCCAACCCGGCCACGATCATGACCGACCCGGAGTTCGCCGACCACACCTACATCGAGCCGATCCAGCCCGAGTACATCGAGAAGATCTTCGCCGCGGAGAAGGAGGCCGGCCACCCGGTCGACGCCGTGCTGGCCACCCTCGGTGGGCAGACCGCGCTGAACGCCGCGATCCAGCTGGACCGCGCCGGCATCCTCGACAAGTTCGACGTCGAGCTCATCGGCGCCGACATCGACGCCATCGAGCGCGGCGAGGACCGTCAGAAGTTCAAGGACATCGTCGCCTCCATTGGCGGCGAGTCCGCCCGCTCGCGGGTCTGCCACAACATGGACGAGGTCCACGACACCGTCGCCGAGCTCGGCCTGCCGGTCGTCGTGCGCCCGTCGTTCACCATGGGTGGTCTGGGCTCCGGCCTCGCCTTCACCTACGAGGACCTGGACCGCATCGCCGGTGGCGGCCTGGCCGCCTCCCCCGAGGCCAACGTGCTCATCGAGGAGTCCATCCTCGGCTGGAAGGAGTACGAGCTGGAGCTCATGCGCGACGGCGACGACAACGCCGTGGTCATCTGCTCCATCGAGAACGTCGACGCACTCGGCGTGCACACCGGCGACTCCATGACCGTCGCGCCCTCCATGACGCTGACCGACCGCGAGTACCAGATCATGCGCGACCAGGGCATCGACATCCTGCGCGCCGTGGGCGTGGACACCGGCGGCTGCAACATCCAGTTCGCCGTCAACCCCGACGACGGCCGCCTGATCACCATCGAGATGAACCCGCGTGTGTCGCGCTCCTCGGCGCTGGCGTCGAAGGCGACCGGTTTCCCGATCGCCAAGATCGCCGCCCTGCTGGCCATCGGCTACACCCTCGACGAGCTGCGCAACGACATCACCCAGGTCACCCCGGCGGCCTTCGAGCCGACCCTGGACTACGTGATCGTCAAGGCCCCGCGCTTCGCCTTCGAGAAGTTCCCCGGCGCCGACGACACCCTCACCACCACCATGAAGGCCGTGGGTGAGGCCATGTCCGTGGGCCGCAACTACATCGCCGCCCTGAACAAGGTGCTGCGCTCCCTGGAGACCAAGCCGGCCGGCTTCTGGACGACCACCGACGAGTACTTCGCCGGCGAGCGTGCCGGCGACCTCGCCGCCGTGCTCGACGACCTGGGACGTCCCACCGAGGGCCGTATCTACGACATGGAGCTGGCCCTGCGCCTCGGCGCCACCGTGGACCAGGTCCACCGCGCCTCCGTGGGCGTGGACCCCTGGTTCCTGCACGAGCTCAAGGCCCTGGTGGACTTCCGCTCCGAGCTTCAGGACGCCCCGGTGCTCACCGAGGACCTGCTGCGCGAGGCGAAGTACATGGGCCTGGCGGACACCCAGATCGCCGCGCTGCGTCCCGAGCTCGCCGGCGAAGACGGCGTGCGGTCGCTGCGCTGGTCGCTGGGCATCCGTCCGGTCTTCAAGACCGTGGACACCTGCGCCGCGGAGTTCGAGGCGCAGACCCCGTACCACTACTCCGCCTACGAGATGGACCCCGAGGCCGAGACCGAGGTCGCCGAGCAGCGCGACCGCGAGAAGATCATCATCCTGGGCTCCGGGCCCAACCGCATCGGCCAGGGCATCGAGTTCGACTACTCCTGCGTGCACGCCGCGCTCGAGCTCTCGCGCGTGGGCTACGAGACGGTCATGGTCAACTGCAACCCGGAGACCGTCTCCACCGACTACGACACCGCCGACCGTCTCTACTTCGAGCCGCTGACGTTCGAGGACGTCATGGAGGTCTACCACGCCGAGGCACAGTCCGGCACCGTGGCCGGCGTGATCGTGCAGCTCGGCGGCCAGACCCCGCTGGGCCTGGCGCAGCGTCTCACCGACGCCGGCGTGCCGGTGATCGGCACCTCCTCCGAGGCGATCAACCTCGCCGAGGACCGCGGCGAGTTCGGCACCGTGCTGGAGAAGGCCGAGCTGCCCGCCCCGGCCTTCGGCACCGCCACGACCTTCGCCGAGGCACGCGCCGTCGCCGCCCGCATCGGCTACCCGGTGCTGGTGCGTCCGTCCTACGTGCTCGGCGGACGCGGCATGGAGATCGTCTACGACGAGGCCTCCCTGGAGGACTACATCGACCGCGCCACCGAGATCACCTCGGACCACCCGGTGCTGGTCGACCGCTTCCTGGACAACGCCATCGAGATCGACGTCGACGCCCTGTGCGACGGCGACGAGGTCTACCTCGCCGGCGTGATGGAGCACATCGAGGAGGCCGGCATCCACTCCGGTGACTCCGCCTGCGCCCTGCCGCCGATGACACTGGGGGAGAGCGACATCGACAACGTGCGTCGCTCCACCGCCGCCCTGGCCCACGGCATCGGGGTCAAGGGCCTGATGAACATCCAGTTCGCCCTGAAGGACGACGTCCTCTACGTCATCGAGGCCAACCCGCGTGCCTCGCGCACCGTGCCCTTCGTCTCGAAGGCCACCGGTGTGCCGCTGGCCAAGGCGGCCTCGCGCATCATGACCGGTACGCCGATCCGCGAGCTCATCGCCGAGGGCCTGATCCCGGGTGACCGGGACGGCGGCTCGCTGCCGCTGGGCCACCCCATCGCGGTCAAGGAGGCGGTCATGCCCTTCAACCGCTTCCGCAACCCGCAGGGTGAGATGCTCGACAGCCTGCTGAGCCCGGAGATGAAGTCCACCGGCGAGGTCATGGGCCTGGACTCCGACTTCGGCACCGCCTTCGCCAAGTCCCAGGAGGCCGCCACCGGCTCCCTGCCGACCAGTGGCCGGGTGTTCGTGTCCGTGGCCAACCGCGACAAGCGCACCATGATCCTGCCGATCCAGCGTCTGGCGTCACTGGGCTTCGACCTGGTCGCCACCGAGGGCACCGCGGCGATGCTACGGCGCAACGGTCTGGAGTGCGAGGTCGTGGCCAAGCAGACCGACATCGAGTCCGGCACCGCCGCCGAGGGCAAGAGCTCGATCGTGGACCTCATCGACCAGGGTTCGATCGACTTCATCCTCAACACCCCGGCCAGCACCGCCGCCGCCCGGGGCGACGGCTACGACATCCGTGCCGCCGCGGTGCGCCAGGGTGTCTCTTGCGTGACCACGGTGCAGGGTGCCGTGGCCGCGGTGCAGGGCATCGAGGCGCTGAAGGGCTCCACCACGGTGGTGCGCGCCATCCAGGACGTGGACCATGACAGCTACTGAGTCCACCCGGGACACCTTCGGCGAGCGTTTCCTCGCCCGCTCCGGGCACCTGGGACGCCTGTGCGTGGGCATGGACCCGCACGCCGGCATCCTGCGTGACTGGGGCCTGGGTGTGGACGTCGCCGGGTTGGCGGAGTTCTCCCGCATCTGCGTGGAGGCCTTCGCCGACACCGCCTGCGTGGTCAAGCCGCAGGTCGCCTTCTACGAGGCCTTCAGCTCCGCCGGGCTGGCCGTGCTGGAGGACGCCCTGGCGGCGCTGCGGGGTGCCGGCACGCTGGTGGTGGCCGACGCCAAGCGTGGCGACATCGGTTCGACGATGGCCGGCTACGCGACGGCCTGGCTGTCGGACGACTCGCCGCTGTGCGCCGACGCCGTGACGGTCTCGCCCTACCTGGGCCTGGACTCCCTGGCACCGGCCCTGGAGGCCGGTGAGGCCACGGGCAGGGGAGTGATCGTGCTCTCCGCGACGTCCAACCCGCAGGGCCCGCAGTTCCAGACGCTGACCACCCCGGACGGGCCGAGTGTGGCCCAGACGGTGGTGGACTGGGCGGCGCGCCACAACGCCGCACACCCCGGCGGCGGCAACGTCGGCGTGGTCGTCGGCGCGACGGTCGCCGAACCGCCGGTGCTGGACGCCGTGGGCGGGCTGGTGCTGATGCCCGGTGTGGGCGCCCAGGGCGGTGGTGCGCAGGACGTCCGGCGTATCGCCGGGGCGGCCGAACGGTGGGCCAGCCCCAACATCTCGCGGTCCGTGCTCGCCGCGGGCCCGGATGTTGGGTCCCTGCGCGAGGCGGTCGCCGCCGCCGCGGCGGAGTTCCCGCAGGTCTGAGCGCTCCGCGCGGGAGCGTCCCGCGGAGCGCGAACTGGGGCTTTGTTCAACTTCCCCCGGTCGTAGTGCTACACTTGGCGCGTTGTTTCATGGTCGCGACCTGCGACACCTCTCCCGTGTAAAACGTGGGGGTTGTTGGCATTCGGCACAGCGTATCGCTAGGATTCGTCGAGGCTGACGGTCGGACGTGACGTCCGACCGGCTGAAACACCTGAAGTACCTGAAGTGCCTGCATTTCATGCAGTACCCCATAGCAAGTGACATCGAACCACAGAACAAGACGGAGGAACCCGTGGCCCTTCCCCAGTTGACCCCGGAGCAGCGTGCAGAAGCCCTGAAGAAGGCCGCCGAGGCCCGCAAGGCCCGTGCCGAGCTCAAGGAGAAGCTCAAGCGTGGAGGCACCGACCTCAAGCAGGTCCTTGCTGACGCCGACGAAGACCCGATCATCGGCAAGATGAAGGTGTCGGCCCTTCTCGAGGCCATGCCCAAGGTCGGCAAGGTCAAGGCCCAGGAGATCATGACCGAGCTGGAGATCGCCCCCACCCGTCGCCTCCGCGGCCTGGGCGACCGTCAGCGTCGCGCCCTGCTGGAGCGCTTCGGTTTCGAGGTCTAGGAACCTTGTCCCCGCAAGTTCAGGCCGAAGTGCAGAACACCGACGTTCCCTCCCCGCACCTGGTCGTGCTGGCGGGACCGTCGGCCGTCGGGAAGTCGACTGTGGTCGCACAGTTGAAGGCCGCCGTGCCGGACCTGTTCTTCAGTGTGTCGTGGACGACCCGGGACCCCCGTCCCGGTGAGGTCGACGGCAGGGACTACCACTACGTCTCCCGGGAGCGATTCCGGGAGGAGGTGGACGGTGGCCTCATGCTCGAGTGGGCGGAGATCCACGGTGGCCTGCAGTTGTCCGGGACCCCGGCACAGCCGGTGACCGAGGCCCTGCGTTCCGGGCGTCCGGTCCTGGTCGAGGTCGACCTGGCCGGCGCGCGCAACATCAAGCAGATGATGCCCGAGGCACTCACGGTGTTCCTGGCACCTCCCACCTGGGAGGAGCTGGTGGAGCGGCTGACCGGCCGTGGTACCGAGAGTGAGGACGTCATCCGGCGTCGCCTGGAGACCGCCCGTGAGGAGCTCGCCTCCAAGGGTGAGTTCGACCGGGTGGTCGTGAACCGGGACGTGACCGAGGCTGTCGCCGAGATCAGCGCCCTGCTGACCGGCCACGCAGAGTAAGAGCAAGACAACTCGCGTTTTCCAACGCGGTGAACAAGCAAAGGTGTGGAGTGGAAACCAACGACAACTCAACCGTCTTCGACCCGGCGGTCGGCATCACCAACCCGCCGATCGATGATCTGCTGACCAAGGTGTCCTCGAAGTACGCCCTGGTGATCTTCGCGGCCAAGCGTGCGCGTCAGATCAACAACTACTTCCAGACCGTCGGTGACGGCGTGTTCGAGTTCGTCGGCCCGCTGGTCACCCCGGAAGCCCACGAGAAGCCGCTGTCGGTGGCCCTGCGTGAGATCGAGGGCGATCTGCTGGAGCACACCGAAGGCTGATCCACCCGCTTCCCGGCACCCAGGCCCGCCGTCGGCACCGTCGTACCCCGCACCCAGTGCGGGGGAGACGGTCGCCGGTGGCGGGCCTGAGCCGTCGGTGGGACACGGCAGGGCCCCAGCAGGTCCACGGCACTGGAACATCGCCCGGCGGGCGTGGGCTAGGCTGGTCTCCTGTGAGTGACAACCAACTGAACGTGCTCGTCGGCGTGGGGGGCGGTATCGCCGCCTACAAGTCCGGCGCCCTGGTCCGCTACTTCACCGAGGCCGGGCACGACGTCCACGTCATCCCCACCGAGTCGGCCCTGCGTTTCGTCGGTGCGGCGACGTTCGAGGCCCTCTCCGGCAACCCGGTGTCCACCACCGTCTTCGACGGGGTGGACGAGGTCCGGCACGTGCGCCTGGGGCAGGACGCCGACCTGATCGTGATCGCCCCGGCCACCGCGGACCTGCTGGCGCGTCTGGCGCACGGGCGTAGCGACGACCTGCTGACCGCCAGCGTGCTGGTGGCGACGTGCCCGGTGGTGCTGGCGCCGGCGATGCACACCGAGATGTGGCAGAACCCGGCGACCCGCGACAACGTGGCCACGCTGCGTCGACGCGGGGTGACGGTGCTCGAGCCCGCCCACGGCCGGCTGACGGGCACGGACTCCGGTGCGGGGCGTCTGCCCGAGCCCGAGCACATCGGGGCGTTGGCCACGGCGGCACTGGACCGGTTCGGCATCTTCCGTCAGTCCCTGGCGGGTCGGCGGGTCCTGGTGACCGCCGGTGGCACGCACGAGGCCCTGGACCCGGTGCGCTACCTCGGCAACGCCTCCTCGGGCCGGCAGGGATTCGCCCTGGCCGACATCGCCGTGCAGCGTGGCGCGCAGGTGGAGCTCGTCGCCGGGGTCACCGAGGACCTGCCGGTGCCCTCGGGTGCCCGCGTCACCCGGGTGCGTAGTGCCCGGGAGATGGAGAATGCCGTGGCGGAACTGGCCGGTGGGGTGGACGCGGTGGTCATGGCCGCCGCGGTGGCGGACTTCCGCCCCGCGACCACGGCCGGAGCCAAGCTGAAGAAGGGTGGGGAGACAGACCTGACCAACCTGGAGCTGACCGAGAACCCGGACATCCTGCACGGTCTGGTGGAGCGTCGCCGCGGCGGCGGGCTGCCGGAGGACCTCGTCATCGCCGGCTTCGCCGCGGAAACCGGTGACGAGTCTCACTCCCCGTTGGACCTCGCGCGGGCAAAACTAGAGCGAAAAGGCTGTGACCTGCTGATGTGCAATGCCGTCGGCGACGGGGTGGTGTTCGGCCAGGCGGACAGCCAGGGCTGGATCCTCACCCCGGGACAGCGTCCGGGCGCCGAGGAGGTCACCGAGGTCCCGGCGTCGTCCAAGCTGGTCGTGGCCTCGTACATCCTCGACACGCTCGAGGACCTGCTGCCCGGCTGAGACCTCACCGGGTGCCCCACAGGCGCCATACCGGGTGCCCTCCGACACCCGCCGCCACCACTTTACAGACTGCTTGGTCTAGGATGGTGACGTTCGGGCGCGCACCACGGTCACGTACGACAGAAACAGAGCAGGATCTCGCCCCGAGGTCCACCCAAGACACCATCTCGAAGACAAGTCAGGAAGTCAGCGAAGTCCATGACAGAGAGCACCCCCTCCTCCGCACGTCCCCGCCTGTTCACCAGTGAGTCGGTGACCGAGGGCCACCCCGACAAGATCTGCGACGCGATCTCGGACACGATCCTCGACGCGTTGCTGGCCAAGGACCCGCTCTCGCACGTGGCGGTGGAGACGATGGTCACCACCGGCCAGGTGCACGTGGCCGGCGAGGTCCGCACGGACGCCTACGTGGAGATCCCGAAGCTGGTCCGTGAGACCCTGCTGAGCATCGGCTTCACCTCCTCCTCCGTCGGTTTCGACGGCCGGACCTGCGGCGTCAACATCGCCATCGGCGAGCAGTCGCAGGAGATCGGCGACGGCGTCGACACCTCCCACGAGATTCGCAGCGGCGCGGAGGGAGACAAGTACGAGGACGTCGACCAGGCCGGTGCCGGCGACCAGGGCCTGATGTTCGGCTACGCCTCGGACGAGACCCCGGAGCTGATGCCCCTGCCGATCGCCACGGCCCACCGCCTGTCGCGCCGGCTGACCCAGGTGCGCAAGGAGGGCATCGTCAACCACCTGCGTCCGGACGGCAAGACCCAGGTCACCTTCGCCTACGACGCCGAGGGCCGCCCCTCCCACCTGGACACCGTGGTCATCTCCACCCAGCACGACGAGGAGATCACCCAGGCCGAGCTCACCGAGCAGCTGCGCACCAACGTGGTCGACTGGGTCATCGAGGACGCCGGCCTGCAGGACTTCGTCACCGGCGAGCTGACCCTGCTGATCAACCCGTCGGGGTCGTTCATCCTCGGCGGGCCGATGGGCGACGCCGGGCTGACCGGACGCAAGATCATCGTGGACACCTACGGCGGCATGGCCCGTCACGGTGGCGGGGCGTTCTCCGGCAAGGACCCGAGCAAGGTGGACCGCTCGGCGGCCTACGCGATGCGCTGGGTGGCCAAGAACATCGTCGCCGCGGGCCTGGCGCACCGTGCGGAGGTGCAGGTGGCCTACGCCATCGGCCGTGCCCGCCCGGTGGGCCTGTACGTGGAGACCTTCGGCACCGCCACCGGCGGGCTGACCGACGAGCAGATCCAGCAGGCGGTGAGCGAGGTCTTCGACCTTCGCCCCGGTGCGATCATCCGCGACCTGGACCTGCTGCGTCCGATCTACGCGCAGACCGCCGCCTACGGTCACTTCGGCCGCACGGACATCGACCTGCCGTGGGAGAGCACGCAGCGCGCCGACGCCCTGGCCGCCGCCGCCCAGAATGCGGCCCAGAACGCGGCACAGTAGGGAAAACCGGTGGCCGACCCGACCGGCCCGGCTGAGGGGGAGGTGGACGACCCGGTCGCCCGCGTCCTGCCGTTGCTGGGCATGCCGCACCTGGACCGGCTGTTCGACTACGCCGTGCCGGCGAAGCTGGACGCCGAGGCGCGCCCTGGGGTGAAGGTGCGGGTGCGTTTCGCCGGGCGTCTGGTGGACGCCCTGCTCGTGGAGCGCCGCCGCACCACCGACCACGTGGGCACCCTGGCCCCGTTGAACCGGGTGATCAGCCCGTTGCAGGTCGTGCCGCCGCGGATCTGGTCGTTGGTGAACCATCTCGCCGACCGCTACGCCGGCACCCGCTCGGACGTGATCCGCGCGCTGGTGCCGTCGCGGCACGCCTCGGCGGAGAAGGACGGGCTCTTCGGTGGTGGGGTGGACTGGGAGGAGCTCTACGGCCCGCTGGTCGCCCGAGACGATCTCGTCGCCGCCCCGCGTACCGCCGCGGCGTCGGGCTGGGCGGGGTACCGCCACGCCGACAGTTTCCTAGGTGCGGTGCTCGACGGCCGGGCCGCCCGGGCGTCCTGGCTGTGGACGCCGGGGGAGGACTGGGCCGCGCGGGTGGCAGAGGCCGCCGCGTCGGTCGCCTGGAACGGTGGCGGGGTGCTGGTCGTGGCCCCGAACCAGCGGGAGGTCGACCGGGTCGTCGCGGCGTTGCGGGTGTTCCTGTCCGCGGCGCAGATCACCGAACTCAGCGCGAAGGTCGGCCCGGCGGCACGTTACCGCCGTTATCTGGCGGTGCTGGCGGGCCAGGGCCGGGTGGTGGTCGGCACGAGGTCGGCGGCCAGTGCCCCGGTCGCCGACCTGCGCCTGATCGTGCTGCTGGGCGAGGCGGACGACAACCTGGTGGACCCGCGCTCGCCCTACCTGCACGCCCGTGAGGTGCTGCGGTTGCGCTCGGAACTGGAGGAGACCGGCCTGCTCGTGGGCGGGGCACACCGTTCGGCGGAGATCCAGCGCTGGGTGGAGGAGGGTTTCACCCCCACCCTGCGCCCGCTGCCGGAGTCCCTGCGTGCCCGCATGCCGTGGATCCATGCCCTCGACGACATCCACGACGCCCACGCCACGCACTCCCGTCTGCCCTCGGCCGGGCTCAAGGCGATCCGACGGAGCCTGGACGCCGACATGCCCTGCCTGGTGCAGGTGCCGCGGCGTGGCTACGCCCCGGCGGTGGCGTGTTCGACGTGCCGGACGCCCGCGCGGTGCCGGCGCTGCAACGGCCCCCTGGAGCTGCCGGCCGGCCCCACCGGCACCGACGGGTCCTCGGTGCCGCGCTGCCGCTGGTGTGGTGCACTGGAGGGCCAGTTCACCTGCGGGACCTGCGGCGGGCACGCCCTGCGCATGTCGGTGGTGGGCCAGGAGCGCACCGCCGAGGAATTGGGCCGGGCCTTCACCGGGGTGCCGGTGGTGGTCTCCGGCGGCGGCCAGATGCGCACCCACGTGCCGGACAAGGCGGGCCTGGTGGTCGCCACCCCGGGCTCGGAGCCGGTGGTGGAGGACGGCGGCGGCTACGGCGCGGTGCTGGTGCTGGACACCTGGCTCACCTTGGGCCGTGAAGACCTGCGGGCCGGGGAGGCCGCGCTGCGCCAGTGGATGGAGGCGGCGTGTCTGGCGGTGCCGCGCGAGTCCGGCGGCGAGATGGTCGTCGCCGTCGCACCGGACGACCCGACGGTGCAGGCCCTGATCCGCTGGGACCCGGAGGGCGCGGCCGCCCGCGAGCTGGCAGGACGGCGCGAGGCGTCCTTCCCCCCGGCGGTGACGCTGGTCGCGGTGGACGGCACGCCAACGTCCCTGGAGCAGTTCGAGGACGCCTGGGCGCCGCCGGAACAGCTCGGCGGGGTCGAACGCCTCGGCCCGGTGGAATTGCCGCCGGGTGTGCGCAGACCGGCGGGGCTGGGCGAGCCGGAGGCGGCGACCGCGCGCCGGCTGATCGTCCGCGTCCCGGTCACCGTCGAGCCCGGTGGGACCGCCGAGATGCTCGGGGCGTCGCTGCGCGCGGCGTTGTCTTTGCGTGCCACGCGCCGCCAGTCCGACCCGCTGCGCATCGTCGTCGACCCGGTGCGGGTGGGGTAGCCGGGCCTGGCGGTAGACTGTGACGCCATGACCGTTCTCGACATCCGTCTCTTCGGCGACCCGGTCCTGCGCACTGTCGCGGACCCGGTCGGCGACCCCACCGGCGACGACTCCCTGCCCACCCTCATCGACGACATGCTGGAGACCATGGACTCCGCCGGGGGAGTCGGTCTGGCGGCGAACCAGGTGGGCCTGACCCGCCGGATCTTCGTCTACGACTGCGACGGCGACCGCGGCCACGTCATCGACCCGGTGTGGAGCGCCGTCGGCGAGGACGAGCAGACCGCGCGGGAGGGGTGCCTGTCGGTTCCCGAGACCGGCGGCCCGGTGACCAGGTTCGAACGGGTCCGTCTCACCGGTTCCACGGTGGACGGGGCCACGGTGGACCGCGAGGTCGACGGGCTGATGGCCCGCTGCGTGCAGCATGAGACCGACCACCTGGACGGGGTGATGTTCTTCCAGCGCATGGAGCCGGCGGAGCGTCGCGCGGTGATGGGTGAGATCCGGGGAAGCGAGTGGTTCAACCGATGAGGATCCTTTTCGCCGGCACGCCCGAGCCTGCCGCGGTGACCCTGGAGTACCTGCTGGAGGAGTCCGACCACGAGGTCGTCGGTGTACTGACCCAGCCGGACGCCAAGCGTGGACGTGGCCGCACGCTGCACCCCTCGGCGGTGGCGGAGGTTGCCACGGCCCACGGTGTGCCCGTGCACAAGTTCGCCTCGTTGAAGCCGGGGCACGAGGACGCCGAGGAGGTGCGTGAGACGTTGCGCGGTTACGCCGCCGACGGTGCGGAGGCCGTGGCGGTGGTGGCCTACGGGCAGATCCTGCCGCAGGACGTGCTGGGGATCTTCCCGCAGGGGTGGATCAACCTGCACTTCTCCCTGCTGCCACGTTGGCGCGGTGCGGCACCGGTGCAGGCCGCCATCGCCGCCGGTGACACCACCACGGGTGCCTCGACGTTCCGCATCGTTCCCGGGTTGGACGCCGGCCCGGTCACCGGTGAGGTCACCGAGACGATCGGGCTGGAGGACACCGCCGACGACCTGCTGACACGACTGACGTACTCGGGTCGGGTGCTGTTGTCCCGGACGTTGTCGGGGCTGGCCTCCGGCGAGGTCGTCGCCGAGGAGCAGGACGAGACGGGCTCGACGTACGCGTCGAAGATCACCAGCGCGCAGGCGCGGGTGGACTGGCGGCGTCCGGCGGCGGTGGTGCAGCGTACCGCGCGTGCGCACACCCCGGCGCCGGGTCCGTGGACGGTGCTCGACGGCGAGCGCTACAAGCTGGGCCTGATGCTTCCGGTGCCCTCGAGCGAGGACGACAGCGAGGACGCACGTTTGGCCCCCGGTGAGCTGCGCGCCACGAAGGCCGCGGTGGTCGTGGGCACCGGCGACGGCGTCCTGGAGATCACCCGGATCCAGCCGCCGGGCAAGAAGATGATGGTCGCGGCGGACTGGGCCCGTGGCCGCGGCGACCTGTTCGAGGTATCCCCGTCCGCATCCCCGGCCACGTCCCCGGCCACATTCGAGAGTCCGCTAGAGCAGCACGCAGCAGAGGGAGAGTCCTGATGGCAGGTTTCCGCGCACGGTCGACGTCGGGGGATTCCCCGAAGCAGCGTCCGGGTCAGAAGAAGACGTCCGGCGACCACCGTCAGGGTGGTCAGTCAGGCTACCGGCGGCGCAGCGAGTCGCACCGCCAGGAGCACCGCGACGTGGTGGAGCAGCGGGAGAAGCAGGGCAAGCGCGGCTCGGGCGACAAGGTGCGCGACGCGGTCTTCGGCGTGCTGCGCCAGGTCAGTTCGCAGGACGCCTACGCCAACCTGGTGCTGCCCGGGGTGATCCGCTCGGCCGGGTTGAGCGGGCGCGACGCCGCCTTCGCCACCGAGCTGACCTACGGCACCTTGCGTGCCCAGGGCCTGCTGGACGCCGTGATCGCCGAGGCCGCCGGGCGCCCGGTGGGACGCATCGACGAGACGGTGCTGGACGCGTTGCGCCTGGGTGCCTACCAGGTGCTGCGTACCCGTGTCGACGACCATGCGGCGGTGAACACCACCGTGGAGCTGGTCAAGGCCAACGGTGAGGAGAAGGCCGCCGGTTTCACCAACGGTGTGCTGCGCCGGATCACCCGCTCGACGCCGCAGGAGTGGCTGGGTACCGTCACCGCCGGGTTCACCGACCCGGTGGACGCCCTGGCGTTGCGTTACGCCCACCCGACGTGGATCGCCGAGGTATTCAACACCGCCCTCGGCGGGGCCGCCGGTGAGCCTGCCGCTGAGCTGGAGGCGGCGTTGACCGCCGACGACGAGCGTCCGCTGGTGCATCTGGCGGCGCGTCCGGGCCAGATCACTGCCGAGGAACTCGCCCTGGTCACCGGTGGTGAGGAAGGTCGGTGGTCGCCGTACGCGGTGTACCTCTCCGAGGGCGACCCGGGAAAGCTGGAGCCGGTGAAGGAGTCGCTGGCCTCGGTGCAGGACGAGGGCAGCCAGCTCATCGCCCTGGCGATGCTGCGCGCCGAGGTGGATGGCGACCAGGGCCGGTGGCTGGACCTGTGCTCGGGGCCGGGCGGCAAGACGGCGTTCCTGGCGTCCTGGGCGATGGGCGACGGAGCACGGGTGGACGCGGTCGAGTCCGCCCCGCACCGCGCGGAGCTGGTCCGCAAGGCCACGCAGGGGCTGCCGGTGTCGGTGCACCTCGGCGACGGCCGTGATCTGGCCGGCGTCGAGGGGCTCGAGGTGCCTGGCTCGCAGGATTCCGATGCCGGACGTGTCGGCTTCGACCGCGTGCTGGTGGACGCACCCTGTACGGGGTTGGGCGCGTTGCGTCGGCGTCCGGAGGCGCGCTGGCGCAAGTCGGCCGAGGACGTGGCCCCGCTGGTCACCCTGCAGCGTGACCTGCTGCGCTCGGCGGTGTCGGCGACGGCGCCGGGCGGGGTGACGGTGTACTCCACTTGCTCGCCGCACCCGGCGGAGACCAGCGCGGTGGTGCGCGCGGTGGCCGAGGAGACCGGCGCGGTCATCGAGGACGCCACCGCACTGTTCCCGGAGTTGGAGGACGTCTCGGGTCCGTTCGTGCAGCTGTGGCCGCACCGTCACGGTACCGACGCGATGTTCTTCGCGGTGCTGCGGCGGCCCTGACACACCTCGGGGACATCTCAGCGGCCGTCCCGACTAGAGTGGGTGCCATGAGTCCTGCGCGCCGTCAGCCCCAGATCGCCCCGTCCATCCTCGCCGCCGACTTCGCGGACATCAGGGGCAGTGTGGCCCTGGTTCCGGGGGCGGACTGGCTGCACATCGACGTGATGGACGGGCACTTCGTGCCGAACCTGAGCTTCGGTCTGCCGGTGGCGGACGCTGTGCGCCGCTCCACGGACACCTTCGTGGACGTGCACCTGATGATCGAGGACCCGGCCCGCTGGGCATCCGACTACGCCGCGTTCGGCAACGTGACCTTCCACCTGGAGGCCGTGGCGGACGTGGAGGCCGCGGTCGCCCTGGCCGCCACGTTGCGTGAGGCGGGCACCAGGGCCGGGGTGAGCATCAAGCCGGGAACCGCGGTGGAACCGCTGCTGGACCACCTCGCCGACTTCGACACGGTGCTGGTGATGAGTGTGGAGCCGGGCTTCGGCGGGCAGTCCTTCATGCCTGAGGTGCTGGACAAGGTCCGTGCCCTGCGTGCCCGTATCGACGCCGACGTGCTGGACACCCTTGTGGAGATCGACGGCGGCATCGGGCCGGACACGGTGGGCGTCAGCGCCGAGGCCGGGGTGGACGTCTTCGTCGCCGGCTCGAGCGTGTTCGGGGCAGAGAATCCCGAAGCCCGGGTGACCGAGCTGCGGAACACTGCCGCGCAGGCGGTCGCCGGGGCATGACGGACCCGCTCGTCGACCGGCTGTCCGCTCTGCTCGCCGAGGCAGGTGCCGGGGAGCCTGCAGAGTCCTGGGAGGCCGAGTCACTGGCCGCCGCGGTGTTGCAGGCGGACGCCGCCGGCCAGGAGGTCCGCGGGACGACCTCGCCGAACCCGCCGGTCGGCGCGGTGGTGCTGGACGCCCAGGGGACTGTTGTCGGTGTCGGGGCGACGAGCCCTCCCGGTGGTGCCCACGCCGAGGTCAACGCTCTGACCGCCGCGGGGGAGCGGGCGCGTGGGGGAACGGCCGTGGTGACCCTGGAGCCCTGTAACCACACCGGACGCACGGGTCCGTGCAGTCAGGCACTGCTGGCGGCGGGCGTGGCGCGCGTGGTGTTCGTCTTCGCCGACCCGGGTGAGACACAGGGCGGGGGAGCGGAGTATCTCCGCGCCGCCGGGGTAGAGGTCATCGGACCGTTGGTGGGAGACACCGGGAACTTGGCGGGAGTGCCGGTGTTCAGCGTGGAGCCGTGGTTGGCGGCACAGCGCCTGGGCCGGCCGCACGTGACGCTGAAGTACGCCGCCACGATGGACGGTTTCGCCGCGGCCACGGACGGCACGTCGCAGTGGATCACCGGCGAGGTTGCCCGCCAACGGGTTCACCGTGACCGTGCGCGCCGAGACGCGATCCTCGTGGGGACGGGGACGGTAGTCGCGGATGATCCACGCCTCACCGCCCGGCGGGCGGACGGATCCCTGTACGACCACCAGCCGCTGCGGATCGTGGTGGGAACCTCGGACCTGGCCGGGGACGCGTCGATCCGTCCTGCCCTGCACCTGCAGACGCGCGACCTGCCTGTGGTACTCGAGGAGTTGTGGGGCAGGGGCGTGGTGGATGTCCTGGTGGAGGGCGGCCCGCACCTGACGGCGGCATTCGTGGCGGCCGGTCTGGTGGACGCGGTGGAGGCGTACACCGCCCCGGCACTACTGGGGGCGGGTTTGCCGGCGGTCGTGGCACCGCAGGGTGCGACGACCACGATGGCCGGCATCCATCGGTTCACATTGAGGTCGGCAGAGACCATCGGCGGGGATGTGCTGATCGTGACAACGCGCAACTGAACCCGATCCTTCGGTGACTCCGGGAGCACGGTGCAGCTCCTGTGCCCCGCTTCACAAGCACCCCGGTACCTGTCCTACACTGAACAGTTATGTTCACCGGAATCGTCGAGGAGACGGGCACGGTCGCCGAGGTAGACGGCACCGAAGACGCCCAGCGCATCCGCATCGCCTGCAGCCACGTCCTGCAGGACGCCACCCACGGGGCGTCCATCAGCGTCAACGGTGTCTGCCTCACCGTGACCGAGTTCGACTCCACCGGCTTCTGGGCCGACTGCATGAAGGTCACCCTGGACTACACGGCCCTCGGTGCCGCGCACCCCGGTGACCGGGTCAACCTGGAGCGCGCCACACCGGCCGGCGGGCGTCTCGGCGGCCACATCGTCCAGGGCCACGTCGACGGCACCGCCGAGCTCATCTCCCGCACCCCGGGCAGCGAGTGGGAGGTCTTCCGCTTCGAACTCACCGGCGCCAGCGCCGAGCTCGCGCGCTACGTCGCCAAGAAGGGCAGCATCGCCGTCAACGGTGTCTCCCTCACCGTGGCTGAGGTCGGGCCCGTCAGCGACCCCTGGTTCGAGGTCTCGCTGATCCCCACCACCCTCGCCGAGACGATGCTCGGCGACCTCAAGACCGGCGACACCGTCAACATCGAGTGCGACGTACTCTCCAAGTACCTCGAACGACTGTCCCAGGCAGAAGGAGACGCCCAGTGAGCGACCTCACCAACCCCACCAGCGGCACCCACGGCTCCAGCTCGGACCGGAGCCAGTCCGGCGACCGTGGCAGCCTGCTCGACCCCGTCGAGGACGCCATCAGCGACATCGCCGCCGGCAAGCCCGTGGTCGTCGTCGACGACGAGGACCGGGAGAACGAGGGCGACATCATTTTCGCCGCCGAGACCGCCACCGCCGAGACCGTGGCCTTCACCGTCCGGCACTCCTCGGGCTACATCTGCGCCGCCGTTCCCGACAGTGAGGCCGACCGGCTCGGGCTGCCGCCCATGGTCGCCCGCAACGAGGACGTCCGCGGCACCGCCTACACCGTCACCGTCGACGCCGCCGAGGGCATCACCACCGGCATCAGCGCCACCGACCGTGCCCGCACCCTGCGCCTGCTCGCCGACCCCACGTCCACCCGCGAGAGCTTCCACCGTCCCGGGCACGTCGTGCCGCTGCGGGCGAAGAAGGGCGGGGTCCTCGAACGCGGCGGGCACACCGAGGCCTCCGTGGACCTCGCCCGCGCCGCCGGGCTGCGTCCGGCCGGTGTGCTGTGCGAGGTCGTCTCCGAGGAGGACCCGACCGGCATGGCACGCCTGCCGGAGCTGCGCCGCTTCTGCGACGAGCACGGCCTGTCGTTGATCTCCATCGAGCAGCTCGCCGACTGGCGCCGCGTGCACACCCCGGTGGTGGCCCGCAGCGTGGAGTCCCGGCTGCCCACCCGCTACGGCAACTTCCACGCCGTGGCCTATAACGGCCTGATCGACGGGGTCGAGCACGTCGCACTGGTTGCCGGTGCCACAGGAGACACCGGAGACACCGGCAACTTCAACGGCGCCGAGGACGTCCTGGTGCGCATCCACTCCGAGTGCCTCACCGGCGACATCTTCGGCTCCCTGCGCTGCGACTGCGGTGAGCAGCTGTCCACCTCCCTGGACCGCATCGCCGAGGCCGGCAGCGGGGTACTGGTGTACCTGCGCGGCCAGGAGGGCCGCGGCATCGGCCTGGTGCCGAAGCTCAAGGCCTACAACCTGCAGGACCAGGGGCTGGACACCGTCGACGCCAACACCGCCCAGGGCCTGCCGGTGGACTCGCGCGAGTACAGCGCCGCCGCCCAGATCCTGCGCGACCTCGGCGTCGGCTCGGTGGCCCTGCTGTCGAACAACCCCGGCAAGCGCCTCGACCTGGAACGCCACGGCATCCCCGTGACCCGCCGGGTGCCCGTGGAGCTGCCCGCCAACCCGGAGAATGAGGCCTACCTGCGCACCAAGCGTGACCGCATGGGCCACCAGATCGACTCGCTGACCCCCGCCGCCCACTAGCCACCACACTCCTAAGGAGCCACCCATGCCCTCGGACGGACTCGCCGACATCACCCTCACCCGCGACGCCGGGGCGGGCTACCGCATCGCCGTGGTCACCGCCTCCTGGAACGCCGAAGTCACCGACCGGCTGCACGAGCACGCCGTGACCGCCCTGCGCCAGGCCGGAGCCTACGTCGGACAGTGGCGCGTCGCCGGTGCCGTCGAACTGCCCGTCGTGGCCGCGGAGGCGGCGAAGAACTTCGACGCCGTCGTCGCCAACGGCTGCGTCATCCGTGGGGAGACCGCCCACTTCGACCACGTGTGCAATGCCGTGACCTACGGGCTGACCCGCGTCTCCCTGGACTGCGGAAAACCCGTCGGCAACGGTGTGCTCACCGTGGAGAACCAGGCCCAGGCCGTCGCCCGCGCCGGCGGCGACGGGGCCGTGGAGGACAAGGGGGCGGACGCCGCCCGCGCCGTCCTGCACTCGCTGCTGGTGCTGCGCGACATCCGCTCGGCACGCTGAGCACGGTTTCGTCGTGGTCCGTGCCCGGGGGTAGGCTGGTGACCCGTGAGCAGCTCTGAATCAGTGTCCCAGTCCACTGTGGCCGACGGCGCGGTAGACCGTGCGGCGGATAGCACGGCCACCGGCGCGACCCCCGGTCGCGCGGGCCGTCCGGAGTGGCTGCTGACCGTCACCTCCACCAGCCTGCGGTGGTGGGCGGTCATCGGTGCGGTCGTGGTCATGGCCGTGCACGTCTTCATGGCCGTCGTCTCCGGGGTGGGGGACACCGGCGCCACGGTCAGCAGCGTGGACCAGTGGGCGTTCATCGGCATCGGCGTGATCATCTCCGCCGCAGTGCTGATGCTGCTGCGCCCCCGGGTGCGCGTCAACGAGGACGGGGTGGAGGTCCGCAACATCTTCGGCGCCCAGTTCTACCACTGGTCGATCATCCACGGCCTGTCCTTCCCCCGTAAGGCCCGCTGGGCCCGCCTCGAGCTGCCGGACTTCGAGTTCGTGCCGATGATGGCCTTCCAGGTCGCCGACCGGTCCACGATCGCCAGGAAGGTGGAGGACTTCCGCGTCCTCGAGGACCGCTACATGCCCGACGAGTAGGGGAGTAGGCTCCGAGTCCATGGCCGACCCCGCCTCCTACCGACCCGCCCCCGGCACGATCCCCACCAGTCCGGGGGTCTACACGTTCCGTGACGCCGACGACCGGGTGATCTACGTCGGCAAGGCGAAGAACCTGCGCGCCCGCCTGTCGAACTACTTCCAGGACCCCGGGCACCTGGAACCGCGCATCCGCACCATGGTGCACACCGCCGACCACGTGCAGTGGACCGTGGTGGGCAGCGAGATCGAGGCCCTGAACCTCGAGTACACGTGGATCAAGAAGTTCGCCCCCCGGTTCAACGTGATGTACCGGGACGACAAGACCTACCCCATGCTCGCCGTGAGCGTGAAGGAGACCTACCCGCGGGCGTTCCTCTACCGTGGCCCGCGCAAGAAGGGCGTGCGCTACTTCGGCCCGTACCCCAAGGCCTGGGCCATCCGCGACACCCTGGAGTCGCTGACCCGGGTGTTCCCGGTGCGCACCTGCACCACCGGGGTGTACCGGCGCCACGAACAGCTCGGACGGCCCTGCCTGCTCGGCTACATCGACCGCTGTTCGGCACCGTGCGTGGGGCGGGTGTCGCCCTCGCAGCACCGCGAACTCGTCGACGAGTTCTGCTCCTTCCTGGCCGGCGGCAACACCGACCGGGTGATCCGCGACGTGCGCGGCGAGATGACGGACGCCGCCGCCGACCTCGACTTCGAACGCGCGGCATCCCTGCGCGACCAGCTCGGGGCGATGGAGAAGACCGTGGAGAAGCAGTCCGTGGTGTTCTCCGACGACACCGACGCCGACCTCGTCGCCGTGGCCAGCGATGAACTCGAGGCCGCCGTGCAGGTCTTCCACGTGCGCGGCGGACGCATCCGCGGCCAACGCGGCTGGGTGGTGGAGAAGAAGGCGTCCACCGACGATGCTGGTGAGGCTGGCGACGCTGGAGACGCCGAAGATTCAGAGGCCGACGGCTGGCCCACGCTGCTGGAGGACTTCCTCACCCAGTTCTACGGGGAGAACGCCGAACTCGCGAACGCCACCGAGTCCGCCGTCGGCGGCAACTCGCGCGCCGACGTCGCGTCCGGCAGTAGCGTCGGCGCTACCGGCACCGGCACCGAGCCGGACGCCGTGGCCCTGGAGCCCGTGCCGCGCGAGATCCTGCTGCCCGTCCTGCCCACCAACCGGGAGCGGCTCACCGACTGGCTCACCGTCCTGCGCGGTGCCCGGGTCACCCTGCGCGTCCCGCAGCGCGGCGACAAGCGCTCGCTGATGGAGACCGCCACCACCAACGCCACCCAGGCGTTACGCCAGCACAAGATCGCCCGCGCCGGCGATCTGACCACCCGCTCGGCGGCCCTGCAGGAACTGCAGGAGGCGCTGTGGATGGACGATTCCCCGCTGCGCATCGAGTGCACCGACATCTCCCACATCCAGGGCACCGACGTGGTCGCCAGCCTCGTGGTCTTCGAGGACGGCCTGCCGCGCAAGTCCGACTACCGTCGCTACCGCATCCGCGAGGCCGCCGGCGACGGGCACTCCGACGACGTCGCCTCGATCGCTGAAGTCGTCCGGCGCCGTTTTAAACGCCATCACAAGGACCGCACCGCCGTGCCCGAGGGCGACGACGGCGGCGACCTGCTGGACGGCGAGGTCACCGTGGAGCAGGCCGAGGCCGGGTCGAAGAAGTTCGCCTATCCGCCGCAGCTCTTCGTCGTCGACGGCGGCAAGCCCCAGGTCAACGCGGCCCAGGAGGTACTCGACGAGTTGGGCGTCACCGACGTCACCCTGGTGGGGGTGGCCAAGCGGCTGGAGGAGCTGTGGGTGCCCGGCGACGATTACCCGGTGATCCTGCCACGCAACTCCCAGGCGCTGTACCTGATCCAGCAACTGCGCGACGAGGCGCACCGATTCGCCATCACCTTCCACCGCTCCAGTCGCGGTAAACGTATGACCCGCTCCGCCCTCGACGAGGTCAAGGGGCTGGGTCCGAAGCGTCGGGCCGAGCTCGTGAAGACCTTCGGCTCGGTGGCCAAGGTCCGGGAGGCCGGGGTGGAGGGCATCACCCAGGTGCCAGGCTTCGGGCCGGCACTCGCCGAGGCCATCGTGGCGGCGTTGGAGCGGCAGACACCACCGGAGTCTTCGGTCTAGAATCGTGGCATGAACGATGCCACCCGAGACACGGGAACGCGACCTGACCGGCAGGAGGCGTCGCTGGTCCTCATCACCGGGATGTCCGGCGCCGGCCGCAAGGAGGCGGCCACCGTCCTGGAGGAGATGGGCTGGTACGTCGCCGACAACCTGCCCCCGGAACTGATCATGCGCATGGTCGAGCTCAGCTTCGAGTCTGACTCGCCCGTCGAGCGCCTGGCCGTGGTGACCGACGTACGCTCGCGCGACTTCGTCGGTTCGCTCACCGAGGTGCTCTCCAGCCTGCACGAGTCCGGCCGGCGGCCTGTGGTGCTCTACCTCGATGCCGACGACCGCACCCTGATCCGCCGATACGGCCGGGTGCGCCGCACCCACCCGCTGCAGGACGGGGAGACGCTGCAGGCCGGCATCGACCGGGAGCGCGAGATGATGGAGGGCATCCGTCAGCGCGCCGACCTGGTCATCGACACCTCCGGCACCAGCGTGCACGACCTGCGCCGCAGCATGGAGGGCTACTTCGAGGCGCTGTCGGACCGGCGTGAGCACGTGACCGTGCAGTCCTTCGGTTTCAAGAACGGCATCCCCAACGACGTGGACGTGATGCTGGACGCCCGCTTCCTGCCCAACCCGTACTGGGACGAGAACCTGCGCGACTACAGCGGGCTGGACGCCCCGGTCGCCGAGTTCGTCCTGTCCCGCCCGGAGGCCTCCGACTACCTCGACGCGGTCGAGACCCTCGTGTCCACCGCGCTGCCCGGCTACCGCAGGGAGGGCAAACGGTTCCTCACCGTCGCGATCGGCTGCACCGGTGGCCAGCACCGTAGCCCGGCGGTCGCCGAGGCGCTCGCCGCGCGCCTGGCGGCGAACCCGGAGCTGGACGTCCGCACCGTCCACCGCGACCTGGAGCCGGGGCGTCCCGGCCGCACCGCCACCGGAGAGGGGGCCTCGGCATGAGCGAGTTGAACGATACGGCTGAAATGAATATTGACCGCATCACCGCCCTCGGCGGCGGCCACGGCCTGTTCGCCACGCTGCGCTCGGCGCGTGCCGCGGCCGAGCACGTCACCGCCGTGGTGACCGTCGCCGACGACGGCGGTTCGTCCGGACGCATGCGCCGCGAGCTCGGCTCGCTGCCCCCGGGGGACCTGCGCATGGCGCTCGCCGCCCTGGTACGCGACACCCCGCGCGGGCACCTGTGGGAACGCACCCTGCAGCACCGCTTCTCCGGGCACGGCGCTCTCGCCGGCCACGCCGTGGGCAACCTGGTGCTCACCGGGCTGTCGGAGGTGCTGGGCTCCAGCATCGAGGCGCTCGACGAACTCAGCGACCTGCTCGGCATCCGCGGCCGGGTGCTGCCGATGTCGCCGGAGCCGCTGGACCTGGAGGCCGAGGTCCAGGGCATCGGCGACGACCCGCGCGAGGTCAACTCCGTGCGCGGGCAGGTCGCCGTCGCGTCCACCCTGGGGCAGGTGCGTCGCGTCCGGCTGATCCCGCAGAACCCGGAGGCCTCACCGGAGGCGGTGCAGGCCATCCTCGACGCCGACCTGGTCACCCTGGGCCCGGGCTCCTGGTTCTCCTCGGTGATCCCGCACCTGCTGATGCCCGGCATCGTCGAGGCGCTGGCCGAGACCACCGCCACCCGCGCGGTGATCATGAACCTCGTCGCCGAGCCGGGGGAGACCAGCGGGTTCTCCATGGAACGCCACATCCACATGCTGCTGCAGCACTGTCCCACCCTCACCATGGACGTGGTGGTGGTCGACACCTCCGTGCTGCTGCCCGGCAATGAACGCCGCCACATGGAACGCGCCGCCGCCCGGCTGGGCGCCACCGTGCTTTACCGCGACGTACGCGAGGACGACGACCGCGGCCGGTGGACCGACCGGCACTCCTCGGCCAAGCTCGCCGGGGTGCTGCGTGAACTCGCCGACTGGGACCGCACCGCCACCCCCACGGTAGGATCACCCGGAACACACGACGAGCCGGGGCACCCGGAGGAAAGGGGCGACAGCCACAGTGGCACTGACGTCTGAGGTGAAGGATGAGCTGGCCCGGGTCAACGAGACCCGGCCGGAGGTCATGACCGCCGAGGTGTCCGGCCTACTGCGCTACTGCGCGGGCCTGCACCTGGTGGCCGGACGCATCGTCGTCGAGGCCGAGGTCGACAACGGCGCCACCGCGCGCCGCGTCTCCCGCTTCGTCGAGGAGCTCTTCGACCTCACCGCCGAGATCCAGGTCGTCGGGGGAGGGAACCTGCGCACCTCCTCGCGCTACGTCCTGCGCTGGGCCGAGGGCGGCACCGAACTCGCCCGCCGCACCGGGCTGATCGACCGTGCCGGACGTCCCGTCCGCGGTCTGCCGCCCTACATCATCGGCGGCACCGCCGAGCAGTGCACCGCCGCCTGGCGCGGCGCGTTCCTCGCCCGCGGCTCGCTGACCGAGCCGGGCCGCTCGTCCTCCCTGGAGGTCACCACGCCCGGCAACGAGGCGGCCCTGGCGCTCGTCGGGGCGGCACGCCGGATCGGGGTCACCGCGAAGACGAAGGAGACCCGCGGGATCATCCGGGTGACCATCCGCGACGGGGAGAGCATCGGCGACCTGCTGACCCGCATGGGTGCGCAGCGCACCCGGCTGGACTGGGAGGAGCAGCGCATGCGCCGCGAGGTCCGGGCCACGGCCAACCGGCTGGCGAACTTCGACGACGCCAACCTGCGCCGGTCCGCCCGCGCCGCCGTCGTCGCCGCCGCCCGGGTGGACCGGGCGTTGACGATCCTCGGCGAGGACGTGCCCGACCACCTCGTGCAGGCCGGCACGCTGCGGGTGCAGCACCGGCAGGCCTCGCTGGAGGAACTCGGCCAGCTCGCCGACCCCCAGATGACCAAGGACGCCGTCGCCGGACGCATCCGCCGCCTGCTCACCATGGCCGACCAGCGCGCCGGCGAGGTCGGCATCCCCGACACCCACGCCGCGGTCACCGACGACATCTTCGACCTCGATGACATGGACGACATGGAAGATCTGGACGGTACGGGGGACCCCGCCGACGCCGAAGATAAGCGGTTGACCCCGGAGGATCAGGGCACGGAATAGCTCCACGGCGGGGCGCCGGATTCCGCTGTACTCTGGACAACGGCAACTCACCACTCATCGAGAACAGGAGCTTTACCGTGACGGTACGGGTAGGAATCAACGGGTTCGGCAGGATCGGCCGCAACTTCTTCCGGGCACTCCGCGAGAGCGGGGCTGACCTCGAGGTCGTCGCCTTCAACGACCTCACCGACAACAAGACCCTGGCCAACCTCCTGAAGTACGACTCCATCCTGGGTCGTCTGGACGCCGAGGTCAGCTACGACGAGGAGTCGATCACCGTCGACGGCAAGCGTCTCGTGGTCACCGCCGAGCGCGACCCGCAGAACCTCAAGTGGGGCGAGCTGGGTGTCGACATCGTCATCGAGTCCACCGGTTTCTTCACCGACGCCACCGCCGCGAAGGCGCACGTGGACGCGGGTGCGAAGAAGGTCATCATCTCCGCCCCGGCGAAGAACGAGGACGCGACCTTCGTCGTCGGTGTCAACCACACCGACTACGACCCGGCGGCGCACACGATCATCTCGAACGCATCGTGCACCACCAACTGCCTGGCACCGATGGCCAAGGTCCTCGACGAGGAGTTCGGCATCGTCAAGGGTCTGATGACCACCATCCACGCCTACACCGGCGACCAGCGTCTGCACGACGCACCTCACAAGGACCTGCGTCGCGCCCGCGCCGCGGCCCTGAACATCGTGCCGACCTCCACCGGTGCGGCCAAGGCCGTGTCCCTGGTGCTCCCGCAGCTCAAGGGCAAGCTGGACGGCTACGCACTGCGCGTGCCCGTGCCCACCGGCTCGGTCACCGACCTGACCTTCGAGGCGTCCAAGGAGGTCAGCGTCGAGGCCGTGAACGCCGCCATCAAGAAGCACGCCGAGGGTGAGCTCAAGGGCGTGCTGTCCTACTCCGACGACGAGCCGCTGGTCTCCACCGACATCGTCGGCGACTCGCACTCCTCGATCTTCGACTCGGGTCTGACGAAGGTCATCGGCAACCAGGTCAAGGTCGTCTCCTGGTACGACAACGAGTGGGGCTACTCGCGCCGCCTCGTGGACCTCGCCGCCTACGTGGGCGAGCGTCTCTGATCCACCTCCGGGTGGTCCAGTAGTCTGGAGCAGTACCGGCCGGTTCCACCGGTCCCACGGCGGGTCGGCACATGCCGACCCGCCGTCACCCTGTCTGCTCCCGTCCGGCCACCATTTCTTCCACCCCTCACGAACGATCCCCGTCAACCACCTATCCACAGGAGACTGAGCCATGACCGTGAAGACCATCGACGACCTCATCGCCGACGGTGTCGAAGGACGTCACGTCCTCGTCCGCGCCGACCTGAACGTGCCCCTCAAGGACGGTGACATCACCGACCCGGGCCGCATCGACGCCTCGCTGCCCACCCTGCGCCGCCTCGTCGACGCCGGTGCCCGCGTCATCGTCACCGCCCACCTCGGCCGCCCGAAGGGCGAGGTCAACCCCGAGTTCTCTCTCGCCCCCGTCGCCGAGGCCCTCGCCGAGCGTCTCGACCAGTGGGTGCCGCTGGCGCAGGACGTCACCGGCGAGGACGCCCACGAGCGTGCCAACGGCCTCAACGACGGCGACATCCTCCTGCTGGAGAACGTCCGCTTCGACGCCCGCGAGACCTCCAAGGACGAGGCCGAGCGCCAGGCGTTCGCCGCCGAGCTCGCCGCGCTCACCGGCGACAACGGGGCCTTCGTCTCCGACGGCTTCGGTGTAGTCCACCGTCGCCAGGCGTCCGTCTACGACGTCGCCGCCCTGCTGCCGCACTACGCCGGCGGTCTGGTGCAGTCCGAGCTCGAGGTCCTGCGCACCGTGTCCGAGGACCCGGCCCAGCCCTACGCCGTGGTGCTCGGCGGCTCGAAGGTCTCCGACAAGCTCGGCGTGATCGAGGCGCTCGCCCCCAAGGTCGACACGCTGATCATCGGCGGCGGCATGTGCTTCACCTTCCTCGCCGCCCAGGGCCACTCCGTGGGCAGCTCGCTGCTGCAGGAGGACATGATCGACACCTGCCGCGACCTGCTCGAGCGTTTCGGTGACGTCATCGCCCTGCCGTCCGACGTCGTCGTCGCCCCCGAGTTCGCCGCCGACGCACCGGCCACCACCGTCGCCGCCGACGCCATCCCGGACGGCCAGATGGGCCTCGACATCGGTCCGGACTCCGTGGCCGCGTTCTCCGAGACCCTCGGTGCCGCCAAGACCGTGTTCTGGAACGGCCCGATGGGCGTGTTCGAGTTCGCCGCCTTCGCCGACGGCACCCGTGGGCTGGCCGAGGCGATCATCAAGGCCACCTCCGCCGGCGCGTTCTCCGTGGTCGGTGGCGGCGACTCCGCCGCCGCCGTGCGCACCCTCGGCCTCGACGAGGACGGCTTCAGCCACATCTCCACCGGCGGCGGCGCCTCCCTCGAGTTCCTCGAGGGCAAGGAACTGCCCGGCATCACCGTTCTCGAGAACTGAGGAGTACCCACCATGTCACGCACCCCGCTCATCGCCGGCAACTGGAAGATGAACCTCAACCACCTGGAGGCCATCCAGGTCGTCCAGAAGTTCGCCTTCGCCCTGCCCAAGGACTACTACGAGCACGTCGACGTCGCCGTGATCCCCCCGTTCACCGACATCCGCAGCGTGCAGACCGTCGTGGACGGCGAGAAGATCCCGCTGACCTACGGCTCCCAGGACGTCTCCGTCCACGAGTCCGGCGCCTACACCGGCGAGGTCTCCGCCCCGATGCTGGCCAAGCTGGGCTGCAGCTGGGCCGTCGTCGGCCACTCGGAGCGTCGCCAGTACCACGGGGAGGACGACGCGACCGTGGCCGCCAAGGCCAAGGCCGCGCTGGGCTCCGGGCTGTCGCCGATCGTGTGCGTCGGCGAGCCGCTGGAGGTCCGCGAGTCCGGTGAGCACGTCGACTACGTCGTCGCGCAGACCCGCGCCTCCCTGGACGGTCTGTCGTCGTCCGACCTGGCCAACGTGGTCATCGCCTACGAGCCGGTGTGGGCCATCGGCACCGGCAAGGTCGCCTCGGCGTCCGACGCGCAGGAGGTCTGCGCCGCGATCCGCGTGCTCGTCGCCGAGCTCGCCGACCAGCAGACCGCCGACGGCGTCCGGATCCTCTACGGCGGTTCGGTGAAGACCGACTCCGTCGCCGAGATCGTCGGCCAGGCCGACGTCGACGGCGGACTCGTCGGCGGGGCCAGCCTCGACGGCGAGGATTTCGCACGACTGTGCGCGGCCGCTGCAAAGGCCGCCGGCTAGAGGCACAATGGGGGAATGACATCCCCCACTGAAGAGTCCGACACCACGGTCCCCGGCACCGCCATCCCCGTCGTCCCACCGGACCGGGACGAGCCGGAGATCGTGCCGGGTCTGCGTCAGGAACTGCGCTACCTCGGCTCCATCCTCGGCGACGTCATCCGCGACCAGGAGGGCGAGGACGTCTTCGCCCTCGTCGAGGAGACCCGGCAGGCGGCGTTCTCCATCCGCCACGGTGACGGCGACGTCGCCGACCTCGCCGACCGGCTCCGCGACCTCTCCGCGGACAAGGCACTGCCCGTAATCCGGGCCTTCTCCCACTTCGCCCTGTTGGCCAACCTGGCCGAGGACCTGCACGAGGAGCGCCTGCGCGAGCGCCTGGCCGATGAAGGTGCCGCCCCGCCGCGTGCCACCCTGCAGGCCGCCTGGAAGGCCCTCGACGAGGGCGAGGTCAGCGCCGCGGAGGTCTCGAAGGTCGTGGAGTCCGCCTACGTGGCGCCCGTACTCACCGCGCACCCCACCGAGACGCGTCGGCGCACCGTCTTCGACGTCCAGTGGGACATCACCCGCCTGATGCGCAAGCGCGGCCACATCCTCAACGCCGGGCGCACCGCCCGCAGCGACGACCGGCTGGCGAGCATCGACCGCGACATCCGCCGCCGCGTGACCATCCTGTGGCAGACCGCCCTGATCCGCTCGGTGCGCCCGCGCATCGAGGACGAGATCAACGTGGGCCTGCGCTACTTCACCATCAGCCTGCTGCAGGAGATCCCGCAGATCAACCGGCGCGTCACCGTGGAACTGCGGGAACGCTACGGACAGGACGTCCCTGCCACCCCGGTGGTGCGCCCCGGCAGCTGGATCGGCGGCGACCACGACGGCAACCCCTTCGTCACCGGTGAGACGGTGGACTACGCGTCCTCGCGTGCCGCCCAGACCGTCTTCGACTGGTACCTCGCGCAGCTGCACGACCTGGAGCACGAGCTCAGCCTGTCCAGCCGGTTGACCTCGGCCACCCCGGAGCTCGACGAGCTCGCGGACCGCGGCCACAACGACGTCCCGTCCCGCGTCGACGAGCCCTACCGTCGGGCCGCCCACGGCATCCGCGGACGGATCGCGGCCACTGCCGCCGCCCGTCTCAGCGACGCCGTCGACCCGGACCGCACCGCCGGACCGCACGAGCCCTACGCCGACGCCACCGAGTTCCTCGCCGACCTGGAGACCGTGGACGCCTCCCTGCGAGCCAGCGCCGACGACCTCATCGCCGACCACCGTCTCGGCACCGTCATCGCCGCCGCCCAGTCCTTCGGCTTCCACCTGAGCAGCCTGGACCTGCGACAGAACTCCGAGAGCTTCGAGGCGATCCTCACCGAGATCTTCGCCCGGGCCGGTGTGGTCGGCGACTACACCACGCTGGACGAGGACGCCCGCGTCGAGCTGCTCGCCGGCGAACTGCACTCACCGCGTCCGCTGACCGACCCGCGCGCCACGTGGAGCGAGGCGACCGAGCGCGAGCTCGGCATCTTCCGCTCCGCGGCGGCCGCCGTCGCCCGCTTCGGTCCCGACGCCGTGCCGCACTGCATCATTTCCATGGCGTCCAGCGTCTCCGACATCCTGGAGCCGATGATCCTGCTCAAGGAGGTCGGCCTGATCGACGTCACCGACGGCGAGGTCACCGGCGGGATCGACGTGATCCCCCTGTTCGAGACCATCGACGACCTCGCCAACGGCTCGTCGGTGATGGCGCAGCTGTGGGGCCACGGCTTCTACCGTGACTACGTCGCCCAGCGTGGCGGTGTGCAGGAGGTCATGCTCGGCTACTCCGACTCGAACAAGGACGGCGGCTACTTCGCCGCCAACTGGGGCCTCTACGACGCGGAACTGTCGCTCGTCGCCGCGGCGAAGGACGCCGGGGTGGGCCTGCGCCTGTTCCACGGGCGCGGCGGCACCGTCGGACGCGGCGGCGGCCCCAGCCACGAGGCGATCCTCGCCCAGCCGGAGGGCGCGGTGCAGGGCAGCGTGCGCATCACCGAGCAGGGAGAGATCATCTCCGCGAAGTACGGGGTGCCCTCGGTGGCGCGCCGCAACCTCGAGGCGCTGGTGTCGGCGACACTGGAGGCCAGCCTGCTCCCCGTCGACCGCATCGACGACCCGGACGACGCCTACGCCGCCATGCGTGAGATCGCCGAGTTGTCCCGCAAGGCCTACGCCACGCTGATGCACGAGGACGACGGGTTCATCGACTACTTCACCTCCTCCACACCGCTGGCGGAGATCGGGAACCTGAACATCGGCTCGCGTCCGAGTTCGCGCAAGCAGACCAGCAGCATCGCCGACCTGCGCGCGATCCCGTGGGTGCTGTCCTGGTCGCAGTCGCGCATCATGCTGCCCGGCTGGTTCGGCGTGGGTTCGGCGTTGCGCGACTGGGTCGGCGAGGACGAGTCGGGGGAGAAGCTGGCGTACCTGCAGGAGCTGCACCGATCCTGGCCGTTCTTCCGCTCGGTCCTGTCGAACATGGCGCAGGTGATGGCCAAGGCCGACCTGTCCGTGGCGAAGTTGTACTCCGGCCTGGTGCCCGACGCCGCCGACGCCGAGCGCATCTACGACACCATCGTCGACGAGTTCCACCTCACCCTGGACATGTGCCTGAAGGTCACCGGGCAGGACAGCCTGGTCACCGACAACCCTGCACTGGCGATGTCGGTGCGCAACCGGTTCCCGTACCTGCTGCCGCTGAACCTGCTGCAACTGGAGCTGCTGCGCCGCTACCGTGCCGGGGACCGCAGCGAGGACGTGCTCGACGGCATCCGCCTGACCATGAACGGGCTGGCCACGGGGCTGCGCAACTCGGGCTAGGGCCCGTGTGCCTGGTGCGGGGTGTCGTGGGTGTCACGATGTCCGGCGGTGGGCTATGATGGTGTGGTTATCGCATGGCCCCGACCGACGTAAGGCAGTTCGCATGGTTCTCACCCTCCAGATCCTTCTGGTGGTCACCAGCCTCATTCTGGGACTCTCCGTTCTTCTCCACAAGGGGAAGGGCGGCGGCCTGTCCAGCCTGTTCGGTGGCGGTATGCAGTCGAGCCTGTCGGGCTCCACGGTGGTGGAGAAGAACCTCGACCGGTTGACGGTCACCACCGCGGTGATCTGGATCGCCGCCATCATCGGACTGAACCTGGTCGTCCACTACAACGTGGGCTGATCCGGCCTGTAGCTGGCCCGCACGTCCGGCCCCTGCACCTTGGTGGTGCGGGGGCTTTGGTGTGCGCGGGGGTCAGTCCTCGTCGGCAGGGTCCTCGGTGTCGGCGTCTGTGTCGTCGGTGTCGTCGAAGC